>NZ_MUGR01000010.1:0-101506 GCF_002217195.1 Flavobacterium aquidurense
GCAACTGACGCTGTAGGTGTACCAGCCACCGAAACTCTAATTGTATTAGAGGAAGCTGCGCTTGCCCCACAACTATTGTATGACCAAACTCTATAATAATAATCTCCCCCGCTTAATCCTGTAAAATTGTATGATGTTGCATTACTTCCCAAATCTCGTCCATCGAAAGGTAAAACATTTGAACTAAAAAACTCATTTGTTGAAATCGCTATTCCATAAGAAGTAGCTCCTGGAACAGCATTCCAATTCGCTGTGAATCCACCACAAATTATTGCCGTTCCATTAGTCGCTACTGGTTTAGCAGAAACAACTGGCTGTGCATTAATTACTACATTGCCAGATGCAGGCGAAATACATCCATCTGCATTTGTTACGGTAAAAGTATAATTTCCTACAGCAAGCCCTGAAACAGTCCAACTAGATCCCGTTCCCGTAGTAGTCAAATTTCCCGGCGATCTAGTAATTGTCCAGTTTCCTGACGGCAAACCATTCAAGACAACACTTCCGGTAGCAACTGTACATGTTGGATGTGTTATAATTCCAACTGTTGGTGCAGATGGTGTCGGAGTTAGCGTTAGCGTTGCATCATACGAACCATCAAAACAAACATAATTAGGATGTTTTATTTTTACTGTATATTTAATTCCATTGAGTCCTGAAACATTAGAAATATTCAAAGTAGCAGTTTTAACTCCGGTATATACGCCTGTATTACTTAAGTCAACACCGTTTGCTTGCCATTGATAAACAAAAGCACCAGAAACATCGGTTCCTCCATTATAGTTAGGAATACCATTAGTGTAATTTAATGCGTTAACTGCATTAGCTACAACAGAAAAAGTAGCTGT
Organism: Flavobacterium aquidurense; assembly: GCF_002217195.1. Taxonomy (NCBI): domain Bacteria; kingdom Pseudomonadati; phylum Bacteroidota; class Flavobacteriia; order Flavobacteriales; family Flavobacteriaceae; genus Flavobacterium; species Flavobacterium aquidurense. The sequence continues at coordinate 849 of NZ_MUGR01000010.1, forward strand.
TTTACAAGCTCCTACAGTTTGATTACTTGGTGGTGTGGTCACAGTAGCTTTTGTCGCTGTAATTGCGTTTGTATAACTACCACTATATGTTGCTCCTACTGTTGTTACTTTTCCATAATAATCAACAGTTGGTTTTCCTGTACCATACAACATATCCACATCACTTCCATCAGCTGCAGCAGAATTATAATACTCATTGGCATCAGAACAGCCATCACTATCACTATCTAATTCTAGAGAATTAGGTATACCATTTCCATTTGTATCTGCACAAGATTCATTAATCGTTATTTGCACATCATCCAAAAAATTACCAAAAGATCCACCTCCAACTGACGAAACCGATTCAAAAGCAATTACAAGTGTTGTTTTTCCAGGCGAAATAGTATAAGTCCCAGAATAAGCCCCCCAAACAGAATTTCCATCACTCATTATCCTTTGTTCTACTGCTGTTGCTACGGTTTCCCCCATTTTAACCCTTGCCACGTCAACTCCACTGCGCCCTCTATGTTTTACAGACCAGTTAACAGTACCTCCAGCGCCATTCAGACAAAACTCCTGATACAGGGTAGACACTTGATTTGCATTTAATTCAACAAATTGATTTCCTTCTGCAGCGTTAACACCATTAAACGGAGAAGACCAAATTTCTATTTGGCCGTCCGTTGCTGTAGTTTTCCAACCCTGTACAGCTGTCTGATCCATTACAGAGTAAGTACCTGATGCAATTACTGGACTTTCAAAACTTCCATTTGCAAACTTAACAGAGCAACCTAAGCATTCTACACTATCCAAAATACCATCATTATCATCATCCAAATCAAACGAATCCTGCACTCCATCACTATCTGTATCAAGAACACATGTTGAAGTTTTTACCGACGCATCAATAGAACTTATAGAAACATTACCACTCGCACTACTCCCTCTAGTTATTTGTATGTATCTCCAATTAATTGGGGATACAAAAGTATAATCTAAAGATTGATTAGTTCCAACGGCCTGCCATATGTTCGTACTTGAATTCCAAACTGAAATATTTACTCTTCCCCCATCAATACCATTTACTTTTACAGAAATTCCATTACTAATCGTACTTACCATATCAAGAGTAAGAACGCCAGAATTATTAATTGACGCAGTTGTACTATCATCACTCCCTACCGCATTGTTTGCATTAGTCACATTAGTACTAGAATATACATTAGTCGCATATACATGATTAACATAATATATCTGTCCAGTGGGACATTGCCCAAAAATTGTATTGGCAGAAAATAATAAAAAAGAAAGTGTTGCAAAAACATACTTTCCAAAAGTAAAGTTACGCATAGACAATTGTGGTATTAAGAATAGAAGGATGGAAAGCCGAAGAACCAATTGTGGTTTTCAGCATATAGGATAAATACGATAAAATAATGGAAATGTTTTTTGCAAATCCCGGAAAATTCTTCGCAGGATCGTCACAAAAATAAAGTAGTTTTTGCACCATAAATGTATGTCGTTCAAGGCATAAAAATTGCCTTTAGGTTAAATTAGTAGATTTGGAGTCGCGAAAGTATGCAAACACCTATCTACTAACTACTTTAGTCGACAAACTACACAGATAAACGTTGAACGACACTTTTTGACGATAAAAATTAACATCAAGTTGTGAAAACCTTAACTATTCGGTAATAAAACAGGAGAAATTTCTTAATTTTTTAAAGTATTGTTAGTTTTTATTCAAATACAAGACAAAAACGTAAAAATCTTACAAACAACAAAAATGATAGGATAGAAAAGGACAGAGTCCAAAAAGACAAAAAAACCTTGAAAAATAAGAGAAAACTATTCTAAAAATTTAACATTTCGCTTCAAACCATCGAACTTGGTTCTTTTGATTGGAGAGTTTTTGAAAATGGCACGGAAAGTTTCTTCTGTAATTTCGATCCAGTCTTTTTTAGAAAAAGATAGCAGTTCCGGATTCGGATTAAACAGGGGTTCTGAATGTGGTTTCGAAAACCGGTTCCAGGGACAAACATCCTGGCATGTATCACAACCAAACATCCATTCGTCAAATTTTCCTTTCATTTCATAAGGAATATTCTCTTTGAGTTCGATAGTGTAATACGAAATACATTTACTTCCGTCAACAATATGCGGAGCAACAATTGCCTGCGTGGGGCAAGCGTCTATACAAGCGGTACAAGAACCGCAATGATCTGTAGTAGCATGATCGTATTCTAATTCTAAATCGAGTATCAGCTCAGCAATAAAGTAAAAAGAGCCTACCTTTTGGGTCAATAGATTCCCACTTTTACCAATCCATCCCAAACCGCTTTTTGCCGCCCATGCCCTGTCTAAAACAGGTGCCGAATCGACAAAAGCACGTCCGGAAACATCACCTATATTTTCCTGAATAGCATGCAAAAATTCTTTAAGTCTCTCTTTGATTACAAAATGATAATCCTGCCCATACGCATATTTCGAGATTTTAAAACTATCCTGACTTTGGGTTTCTTCGGGATAATAATTTAGCAAAAGCGACACAACACTTTTGGCATCATCAACTAATAATGTAGGGTCTAGCCGCTTGTCGAAATAGTTTTCCATATAGGCCATTTGCCCATGATGGTTATTGTTCAGCCATTTTTCAAGCCGTGGTGCTTCTTCTTCCAGAAATCCAGCTTTAGATATTCCGCAAGAAAGAAAACCCAGGCGTTTTGCTTCAGATTTTATAAATTTCGAATATGTCTCTTTTGCATTAATACTCATCTTTTAGAGAATGAAACTTCTACACCAACAGGTTTTAATGTTATCAGAGGATTAAACTGAACAGTATCTGTACTGGATTTAATCACGTATTTTTTTACAATTTGAGCAATAGTCAGGCACATTTCATAAATAGCAAACCCCGCTCCGATGCACATTCTTGGACCTGCACCAAACGGATAAAAGTACTGCATCGATTGCTTTTTCTGTTCTCCCAGAAATCGTTCCGGATTAAATTCTTCCGGGTTTTCCCAATATTTAGGATTTCGATGTAACTCATAAAAAGAAACACCTATCAGCGTTCCCTTTTTGATATGATAACTGGCAAGTGTATCATCTGCAACATTCTGCCTGTCGGTAATCCAGGCTGGCGGATACAAACGCATTGATTCGTTTAAAACTGCATTGGTGTAGGTCATTTTCTGAAGTTGCTCAACAATATCATCTGTTTGAGATTCAATTTCAGTAATCTCATCAAGAACTCTTTGTTGTACTTCCGGATTTCTCCCTAAAAGATGCAAAGTAAAAGTCAGTGCATTGGCTGTCGTTTCATGTCCCGCAATAAACAATACTTTAATTTCATCGACCAATTGACTTACTGACATCCCTTCTCCGGTATCTTCATATCGGGTCTCTAAGAGCATATTCAAAAGGTCATTAATTTCTTCTTTCGAAGTCATTCTTTCCTCAATAATTTCCTGAATAATACTATTATTCTCCTCAGCCAATTCCAAATGATCCTTTATCTGGCCACTTAACGAAAACCACCATGCTTTATGCGGAAGCCTGATTTCCTTAATTAAGAAATTCTGAACTTCTTCTATAATAAATTTTATCCGATTTAGTTTTTCGTCTGAAATGGAAAGTTGGAATAATGATTTCGCCACAACATTAAAGGCCAATTGACTCATTACAGGAAAAAGATCAACTGGTTCTTCTTCCACTACATCTTTTAACTCTGAAGCAATGGTATCATTCATGTTTTCGACCAGCTGATTCATCTTTTGCTTATGAAAAGCAGGCTGAATCAATCTTCTTTGTTTGAGCCAAAAATCGCCATCAACAGTCAAAAGTCCTTTCCCTAAATATTTTGAAAGGTATACCGATTGAAATTTAGACTTATGATAATTCTTTTGATTCTTCTGCAGAATATACTGAGCAATTTCATTGTCTCTCGATAAGATAATGTGTTTTGACCAGCCAATTTTAAGGGAAAAAGAATCTCCCAATTGATCAAAATAGCCTTTATGAAAAGGAATCGGATTTCTACGCACTCCTTCAGCATCCAGGAAGAATCTCACTATTGAAAGCCTTTTAGGGTAATTGTATTTTCTGTTTTCAGACATCTTATTACAGAATTAAAATAATCCGCCCTGAATGTTGGTGTTTATTTTACCCAAATGTTTATACGCTTTATCCGTGACTTCACGGCCACGTGGCGTTCGCATGATAAAACCTTCCTGAATCAAAAATGGTTCATAAACTTCCTCAATAGTTTCACTGCTTTCAGAAACTGCAGTTGCCAAAGTTGAAAGCCCAACAGGTCCACCTTTGAATTTATTGATAATCGTTAATAAGATTTTATTGTCCATTTCATCAAGACCATGAGCATCTACATTAAGTGCTTTTAACGCATAACGTGCAATTTCAAGATCAATAGTTCCATTTCCTTTTATCTGTGCAAAATCACGTACTCGTCGCAACAATGCATTTGCAATACGAGGTGTACCACGGCTTCTGCCGGCGATTTCTATAGCAGCATCTAATGAAATTGGCATTCTAAGTATCGAAGAACTTCTTTCGACAATACTCGTCAAAAGTTCCGTAGTATAGTATTGTAATCGTGATGAAATTCCGAAACGTGCACGCATTGGTGCGGTTAACAATCCTGAACGCGTTGTAGCCCCAATTAAAGTAAAAGGATTTAGATTGATTTGAACCGTTCTTGCATTTGGTCCGGACTCGATCATAATATCAATTTTAAAATCTTCCATTGCCGAATATAAATATTCTTCAACAATAGGACTTAAACGATGAATCTCATCAATAAACAAAACATCCCTTTCATCAAGGTTAGTCAATAAACCGGCAAGATCACCAGGCTTATCCAAAACAGGACCTGAAGTAATTTTAATACCCACTTCAAGTTCATTCGCCAGAATATTGGCCAGCGTCGTTTTTCCTAATCCCGGAGGCCCATGAAAAAGAGTATGATCAAGGGCTTCACCACGCTGATTGGCTGCCGCAACAAAAACTTTCAGATTCTCTAAAACCTGATCTTGTCCTGCAAAATCATCAAAGGACAGCGGACGTAATCTTTTTTCGAGATCTAATTCTTCTGGATTGTACCCATTTGTAGTGGGATCTAGGTTTTCATTCATTTTACAAAGATAGACAAAGTAATCAGTTTGTAAAACAGATAAATTTCAAATAAAAAAAGGAAATTCATCATTGAAATTCCAAATTAATACTTTGTTTGTACAGTTACTTCATCAAGCATCAAGGAGCCTTATTTGTTATACAGTTTATTTTCAATTTAAATTGATTAAAAAAAATACCCAGTTCGTTTCGCGCCCGAACATACCCGGGATTTGCAATTTAAATTATTGGAATTTATATTAAAACAAAAAAGACCATCTTCTCAGATGGTCTTTTTAAAATATTTTTAGTGGTGTAAAACTTCTTCACCTTCTTTCATTGGTACATTTTGCGGTACAAAATCTACATCGTGATTTGGGTTACTGTAGTCATATGGCCAACGGTACACATGAGGAATTTCACCTGGCCAGTTACCGTGAATATGTTCTACCGGAGTAGTCCACTCTAATGTTGTAGATTTCCATGGATTCTGAACTGCTTTCTTACCGTAGAAAATACTAACAAAGAAATTGTATAAGAATACCAATTGGAATGCACCTCCAACAAGAGCAAATGTTGTAATTAAAACATTCACATTTTGTAAATCATCAAATAATGGGAAGTTTGTATTTGTATAATAACGTCTTGGTAAACCAGCTAATCCGATAAAGTGCATTGGGAAGAAAACTCCGTAAGCACAAACTGCCGTTACCCAAAAGTGAATATAACCTAAGTTTTTATTCAACATTCTTCCGTACATTTTAGGAAACCAGTGGTAAATACCAGCAAACATTCCGTAAAGTGCAGAGATACCCATTACTAAGTGAAAGTGAGCAATTACGAAGTATGTATCGTGAACGTTAATATCTAAAGTACTATCTCCTAAGATGATTCCGGTTAAACCTCCAGTGATGAAAGTAGAAACCATTCCGATAGAGAATAACATTGCAGGGTTGAACTGAAGGTTACCTTTCCATAAAGTTGTAATCCAGTTGAATGCTTTTACAGCAGACGGAATTGCAATCAATAAAGTAGTAAAGGTAAATACAGATCCTAAGAAAGGATTCATACCTGAAATAAACATATGGTGACCCCAAACAATCGTAGATAAAAATGCAATTGCAAGAACTGACATAATCATCGCTCTGTATCCAAAGATTGGTTTACGAGAATTCGTAGCCATAATTTCAGAAACAAGACCCATTGCTGGTAAGATTACGATATAAACCTCAGGGTGTCCCAAGAACCAGAATAAGTGTTCAAACAATACTGGAGAACCACCTTGGTAGTGTAAAACCTCTCCGGCAATATAGATATCAGACAAGAAGAATGAAGTACCAAAACTTCTGTCGAAGATCAATAATAAAGCTGCAGATAACAATACAGGGAATGAAATAACACCAATAATAGCTGTTACGAAAAATGTCCAGATTGTAAGTGGAAGTCTTGTCATAGACATTCCTTTAGTTCTTAAGTTGATTACAGTTACGATGTAATTTAAAGATCCCATTAAAGAAGATGCAATAAAGATAGCCATAGAAACTAACCATAAAGTCATACCTGTTCCAGAACCCGGAATCGCTTGTGGTAAAGCACTTAATGGAGGATAGATTGTCCAACCTGCAGAAGCTGGTCCAGCTTCAACAAATAATGAAGACAACATAATCACAGCAGACAAGAAAAACAACCAGTATGAAATCATGTTCATAAATCCGGAAGCCATATCTCTTGCTCCAATTTGAAGTGGAATAAGCAAGTTACTAAATGTACCACTTAAACCAGCTGTTAGTACAAAGAATACCATGATGGTACCGTGAATTGTTACTAAAGCCAAATAAATATCATTTGCCATTACACCATCAGGTGCAAATTTATCTCCTAATAAAACATTAAAGATTTTGAAAGACTCTTCCGGCCATGCTAATTGCATTCTAAAAAGCAAGGACATCGCAATACCAATAATCCCCATGATAATACCGGTAATTAAGTATTGCTTCGCAATCATTTTGTGATCAATACTAAAAATGTATTTAGTAATGAACGTTTCTTTATGATGGTGTTCGTGCTCGTGATCGTGTCCGTGATCGTGATCGTGCGCTTCTGCTGACATATATGTGTACTTTAAATTTTCTTAATAAATATTATTTCATAGCAACTTTAGCAATAGCTGCTTTTACAGTATCAATTACCGCTTTAACAGTATCTTTTGCTGTACTATCTGTAGTAGCCTCTGCTCCTTCAGCCGGTGCCTTAGCAGCTGCTGCCGCTTTAATATCCTGAGCTAAAGTAGTTTTTTCGCTTAACCATTTTTTATAATCTTCCGGAGTATCAACAACTACTTTCATTTGCATGTTGTAGTGAGAAGCTCCACAAATTTTATTACATAATAATAAATAATCAAATGTATAAGGATCTAAAGCTGTACCGCCTTTAGCAACTAACTCAACACTTTTTTCAGCTCTCAGTTTATTGATGTTTGCCACTTTCTCCACCATAAACGGTAACTCTCTGTATTCAGATGTTGTATAAGTTGGAATAAAAGCAAATTCAGTAACCATTCCCGGAACACAGTTCATTTGCGCTCTAAAGTGAGGCATGTAAGCTGAGTGCAATACATCCTGAGAACGCATCTTGAAATGTACTTTTTTACCTTTTGGGATATGTAACTCAGAAACTACGATATCATCTTGAGAATTAGGATCAGACATATCAACCCCTAAAGTATTGATTCCTTCAATCAAACGTACGTTTGCTTTTCCTAAAACATTATCATTACCAGCATATCTTGCAGTCCATTTGAACTGTTGTGCGTATAATTCAATTTCAATTACATCTTCGTCTTTATCAACAAACATAATGTTGTTCCATGCATACAATCCGTAAAGGATCAAACAAGCCAAAACTACCGATGGAATAATACTCCAAATTGCCTCTAATTTGTTACTATCAGCAAAGAATAATGCTTTTTTATCTTTGTGTCCTCTGTTTTTGAAAGAAAACCAATATAATAAACCTTGTGTAATAAATTGAACTACAAAAATTAAAACCCAAGTAATATTCATCAAATTATCTACTAAAAGCCCGTGCTCTGAAGCAGGAGTATGAAGTGCTAAATTACCCCATTTTAGTAAACCGTAAATCGTAAATATATAGATGAAAGCTAAAAAGCCAAACATAATATATCCCTGAATATTATTATCATTATCTGATGCAACCTGAGTATCGTCCGAAGAAGATCCCACTTGAGTAAGATCAAATATCTTGGTCAATTGCCACAATGCAATCGCTAATAAAACTAAAACTACAATTACCAACAAACTTGTCATCTGTTTACTTCTTTAAATATTAATAATGAAAATGTTTACTTTCTTCAATGAAAGGATTTCTTTTTGCTAACAAAGGAGCTTTAGTTAATGCAGTAAATACAACAAAAATAAACAAACCTAAGAAGAAAAGTATAGATGCAATTTCAGGAACTCCAATAAACCATTTATCTCCAACTGTACCAGGCATAATCATATTAAAGAAATCTACATAGTGACCTAATAAGATAACAACACCAGCCATTACGATAACCCAGCTAAGACGTTTGAAATCTGTGTTGATTAATATTAATAACGGGAATACGAAGTTCATAACCACAGCACCAAAGAATGGTAAATTGTATAATTGAATTCTTGTTATGAAGTAAGTTACCTCTTCAGGAATATTAGCATACCAGATCAACATGAATTGAGAGAACCATAAATAAGTCCAAAAAACACTGATACCAAACATAAATTTAGCTAAATCGTGAATATGACTTGTATTTACATACTCTAAATATCCTTTAGATTTTAAGTAAACTGTTACTAATGCAATTGCAGTAATACCACTTACAAAGAAAGAAGCAAATACGTACCATCCAAACAATGTGCTGAACCAGTGTGGATCAATTGACATAATCCAGTCCCAAGACATGATAGACTCAGATACGATAAAGAATACTAAGAAACCAGCAGTTAACTTAAAGTTCTTTTTGTAGTAAAGATCGTCATTAGCTTCATCCTGAGCTAAACAATTTTTTCTTGAAAAGTAATTGTATAAATTCCATCCAATTAAAAATATAGCTGCTCTAATAAGCCAGAAAGGAAAGTTTAAATAACCTGCTTTCCCAGCAATAATTTTATCATAATTTGGACTATTAGGATCAGTAACCCCTTCACCTAACCAAACAAATATGTGATTAAAGTGTAATCCGCAAAGAATTAAAATGATAAAGAAAATAACAGAACCTACAGGCAAATAAGCTGTGATACCCTGCATAACTCTAAACAAAACCGGAGACCAACCTGCCTGAGCAACTTGTTGAATAGCATAAAATGCTAAAGTTCCCATAGAAAGCAGCAAGAAGAAAATACAAGCTACATATAAAGCTGACCAAGGCTTATTTTGCAATTGGTGCAATACGTGAGTTAAATGTTTTTCATGCTCATCAGCAGCATTAACTTTTGCATGCTCGCCACCTTTGTGCGAATCATGTGAAGCTTCAGCAGCTTCGTGATGTCCAGCTTCTTGATGTGAAGTTTCTGCTGTTGCTTCATGTGCAGCACCATGAGATCCATGTGCATCTGCAGCTAGAATTTTCTCAACTTCTTGAATATCTTTAGGAGCAGTTAAAAAACCATATCCAATTCCTAATATACCAAGGGCCATTAGGATGATAGAAAAAGTTTTTAATTTACTTGAAAATGTATACATATCTATTACGATCAGTTTGTTCAACAATTATAATTGGCTTTTTAGTTTTAGAACATAGTCAGCAACTAACCAACGTTCGTGGGCACTTAATTGATTTGCATGTGAACCCATTGCATTTAAACCATAAGTTTCAACGTGAAAGATACTTCCTTCAGTGATTTCTCTGTCTTTATAGCTAGGTACTCCAAGAAATTTTTCTCTCTCAACCAATTTACCTTTACCGTTTCCAGTTGCACCATGACAACTGATACAGTAAATTTCGAAAAGTTCTTTTCCTTTACCGGAATTTCTTTCGATAGAATCCAAAGGTGATTTCAAATTAGCTTTAGCCAATTCGTAACCAGCAGTTGAATTTTCATATTCATAAGGCTCAAAACCTCTATTAATACTTCCTTCTGCAGGAAGCTGTCCTTCTTTTCCTCCCTTAAATACTTTTGCTTCTGCATATGTTTCATACGCCAAAGATTCATACATATTAGGGAAATACTGATAGTTTGGTGCCGAAGTATTGTGGCATGATGAAACTAAAATAGTTATACCAACTAAAAGTGTTATTTTATATATCCTTTTCATAGCTACAATTAATTCTTTTCAATTACTTTAACTTCAACAGCTCCTGTACCTTCGAAAAAAGAAACCAGTTCTGCTTCGTTATCATTTACAGCAACTTCCATCAAAAAATGGTCATCTGTTGTTCTTACATCAGGATTCTCAGCTTCTTTAAATGGCCATAATCTACTTCTCATATAAAAAGTAATAACCATTAAGTGGGCAGCAAAAAACACTGTCATTTCAAACATAATCGGCACAAAAGCTGGCATATTCTGAATGAAACTAAAACTTGGTTTTCCACCAATATCCTGTGGCCAGTCATGAATCATGATATAACTCATCATGGTTGTTGCAACAGAAATACCAACACATCCGTATAAAAAAGCACAAATTGCTAATCTTGTTGGTGCTAAACCCATAGCTTTATCCAATCCGTGAACTGGGAATGGAGTAAAAACTTCTTCAATATGATGATGAGCAGCTCTGGTTTTCTTTACTGCATCCATCAAAATATCATCGTCATTATAAATGGCGTATATTACTTTATTACTCATGATGTGTATCTTTATTTGCTCTTTCTCTAATGTAATTATCTCCTGTTCCTTTCAAAATTGTTTTTACCTCTGCCTGAGCAATTACAGGGAATGTTCTAGAGTATAATAAAAACAATACGAAGAAGAAACCTATCGTTCCGATGAAAATTCCAATATCAACAAATGTTGGTGAAAACATTGTCCAAGAAGATGGAAGGTAATCTCTATGTAAAGAAGTAACAATAATTACGAATCTTTCAAACCACATTCCGATGTTTACAACGATCGAAATAATAAATGAAAACATGATACTTGTTCTTAATTTCTTGAACCACATAAATTGTGGAGAGAAAACGTTACAAGTCATCATCGACCAATATGCCCACCAGTAAGGTCCGGTAGCTCTGTTTAAGAACGCATATTGCTCATATTCTACTCCTGAATACCAAGCTACGAATAACTCAGTGATATACGCTACCCCTACGATCGAACCTGTAATCATGATTACAATGTTCATTAATTCGATATGTTGTAGTGTAATATACGCTTCAAGGTTAGAAACTTTTCTCATAACGATCAACAATGTATTTACCATTGCAAACCCTGAGAATACCGCTCCGGCAACGAAGTACGGAGGGAAAATTGTGGTATGCCATCCCGGGATTACAGAAGTAGCAAAGTCCATCGATACAATCGTGTGTACAGAAAGTACAAGAGGAGTAGCCAAACCAGCTAATACTAATGATACTTCTTCAAAACGCTGCCAGTCTTTAGCTCTACCACTCCATCCAAAACTTAGGATAGAATATACTCTTTTATTAAAAGGTGTTATTGCTCTATCACGTAGCATTGCAAAGTCAGGTAATAAACCAGTCCACCAGAAAACCAATGATACTGAAAGATACGTTGAGATTGCGAACACGTCCCAAAGCAATGGTGAGTTAAAGTTTACCCATAATGATCCAAATTGATTTGGAATAGGTAAAACCCAGTATGCTAACCATGGACGTCCCATGTGAATAATTGGAAATAAACCCGCCTGAACTACCGAAAAGATAGTCATAGCTTCTGCTGAACGGTTAATCGCCATTCTCCAACGTTGACGGAAAAGTAATAATACCGCAGAAATTAATGTTCCGGCGTGACCAATACCAACCCACCAAACGAAGTTCGTGATATCCCAGGCCCAACCAACTGTTTTATTTAATCCCCATGTTCCGATACCGGTAGATACGGTGTAAATTATACAACCTAACCCCCAAAGGAAGGCTATTAATGCGATTGAAAATACAATCCACCAATGTTTGTTTGCCGGCCCTTCAACAGGGGCAGCTACATCTACAGTTACATCGTGATAAGATTTATCACCTATAACTAAAGGTTTTCTAATGGGTGCTTCGTAGTGAGACGACATAATCCTTTATATGTTTCTTAATTAATAATTTATTCTAAGTATTTCTAACTTTAACGTGGTAAACCACATTAGGTTTTGTTCCAACATGCTCCAATAAGTGGTATGATCTATCATCAGCAGCTAATTTAGCCACTTTGCTTTCAGTATCATTAACATCACCAAATATCATTGCTCCGGAAGAACAAGCATTTGAACAAGCTGTTTGGAATTCACCATCAGCAACCGGACGACCTTCATTTTTTGCTTTCAATTTAGTCGCCTGTGTCATTTGAATACACATAGAACATTTTTCCATAACTCCACGAGAACGAACGTTTACGTCTGGGTTTAATACCATACGTCCTAAATCATCATTCATGTGGTAATCGAATTCGCTGTTTTTGTTGTACAAGAACCAGTTGAAACGACGTACTTTATACGGACAGTTGTTTGCACAATAACGAGTACCAACACATCTGTTGTATGCCATATGGTTTTGACCTTCACGACCGTGAGATGTTGCAGCAACCGGACAAACTGTCTCACATGGTGCGTGATTACAGTGTTGACACATTACTGGCTGGAAAGAAACTTGTGGGTTATCTCCAGCTTTCTCCATTTCATTAAATGTAGATAATGAACTAGATAAACCTGCGATTTCCTCTTTTCTTTTATTATCGCCTTCAAAAGTACTTTCAGAAGAATAATATCTGTCAATACGCAACCAGTGCATATCACGACTTCTCCTTACCTCTGCTTTACCTACAACCGGAACGTTGTTTTCAGCGTGACAAGCAATAACACATGCTCCACAACCTGTACAAGCGTTTAAGTCAATCGAAAGGTTAAAGTGATGTCCTGTAGAACGATCAAATGATTCCCATAAATCAACTGTTGTAGCTTTTACTTCTTCGTGATCTAAAGATACCATCGGTTGTTCATTCCAATGTTCAGGATCCTCAGAATTAAAGATTTTAAGAGACGTTTCTTTAATAATATCTCCTCTTCCCATTAATGTTTTCTGTCCCTGAACACAAGCAAACTCATGAACTCCATTTGCTTTCACAATAGAAACAGATTGAACACTACTGAAATTTTTATATAAAGTGTAAGCATTTAAACCTACCTGCATTTCATCTTTTAAAGCAGCTTTACGACCGTAACCTAAAGCTAGACCAACGGTACCAACAGCTTGTCCTGGCTGAACAATTACCGGAACGTTTTCTAATTTTAAACCGTCTGCAGTAGTAATTGTAGCATAACTTCCGTTTAAACCTCCGTTTGCAACAATTTCATTTGTTAAGCCTATTTTTTTAGCATCAGCATTCGAAACAGTTACATAGTTATCCCAAGAAACTCTTGTGATAGGATCCGGAAACTCTTGCAACCAAGGATTGTTTGCTTGTTGTCCGTCACCTAAACCTGTTTTAGTATACAATACTAACTCGAAGTCACCAGCAGGTTTTGATTTTGCAACAGCATTTGCAGCAGAAGCATAATCAACAGAACCAGCAGATAATGCTGATGAGCCAATTACAAGAACACCATCATGTAAAACTTTGTTCCAAGAAGAACCTACAACTAATGAAGCTGAATTAGCTTTGATATAATCATAGAAATGTCCAGGAGTTCCGTTTAAAGATAATAAAACGTCTTGAAATTGTTTTGTATTAAAGATAGGACGAATAGTTGGCTGAGTCAGACTATAAGTTCCTTTCGTTATTACAACATCTCCCCAAGCCTCTAAATAATGAGGAACCGGAGCAGCGATTGTAGTTATGGAAGCAGTCTCATCTTCTTTTAAAGAAAATGCAACTGATGTTTGTACTTTTTTCAATCCAGCTACAAAAGAAGCTGAATCAGCTAATGTATAAACAGGATTAATTCCGCTCATGATTAAAGTATGAACGCTTCCTGCATTCATATCTTTTAACAACTGAGATACAACAGCATTAGAACCCTTTCTAATTTGTCTTGTACCTACTGTTGTAAAAGCTTCACTAGCCAACACCTGGTTGATAGCTAAAACTAATAACTGAGCATTTTTATCTTCTAAACCTGAAACTAAAACCCCTTTAGCACCTGCAAGTTTTAATTGCTGAGCAGCTTTTTCTACTTCAGTCTTAAATTTAGCATCTAAAGAAACAGCTACAGAAGAACCTGTAATAATATTATAGATTTGAACCAAAGCCTGTCTTTGATCTGCAACCCCCATAGGAATACGCTTATCAGCAGCAGCTCCGGACAATGTCATATTTGATTCGAACTGAAAATGACGCGACATTTTTTTAGATCCGGTAGGTCCTGCCGGAATTCTACCCTGAGCATATCCTGCATCATATCCACCACCTTGCCAGTCTCCTAAGAAATCAGCACCAACAGAAACGATTAAAGAAGCTTTTGAAAAATCATAATCAACAAGAGCTCTCTCTCCGTAAACTGTTTCGAATGCATCTAATGCGTCAGATGAAGAAACTGCATCATAAACAACATGTTTTGCATTAGGGTTTTTAGCGATAAATTCACCTATTAATTTCTCAGTAGACGGACTTGCTAAAGTATTTGTCAACAATACCACTTGTCCACCTTTTGCTTTTGCATCAGCAAGACTTGATTTAATTTTCAAATCAACAGCAGACCAGCTACTATCTTTTCCATCCAATTTAGGTTCTTTCAAACGCATGCTATCATATAAAGATAAGATAGATGCATGAATTCTAGCATTGGCTGAAAACTTAGCTCCAGAAATAGTATTGTTATCAATTTTAATTGGACGACCCTCACGAGTTTTTACTAATAAGTTAGCAAAATCAAAACCATCAAAAACAGTAGTCGCATAATAATCAGCAACACCAGGAATGATTTGTTCTGGTTGTAAAACATATGGTATAGACTTGTGAACAGGACCTTCGCAGGCAGCAAGTGTAACCGCTGCAGTACTAAATCCTACGTACTTTAAAAAGTCACGACGTGAAGTCCCAGATGAAGCTAAAGCATCTGCGTTTCCTAAGAATTCTTCAGTAGGAATTTCTTCAACAAATTCGTTATTTCTAAGCGCCTCAACAATAGAACTATTCTCTAGTTCTTCAACACTTTTCCAGTATTTTTTGTTTGATGACATTGTATATAAATATTAAAATCTTAATAATTCGATTAATAGTGGCATTTACCGCATTCTAAACCTCCCATTTGCGCTGCAGTCAATTTTTCTACACCGTATTTTTTAGAAAGTTCAGCATGAATTTTGTCATAGTAAGCATTACCTTCCATCTTAACATCAGTTTTTCTATGGCAATCAACACACCATCCCATTGTTAATTTAGAATATTGCTTCATGATCTCAAATTCCTGCACTGGACCGTGACAAGTTTGACATTCAATTCCTGCAACAGTTACGTGTTGAGAGTGATTGAAGTAAACAAAATCAGGAAGATTATGAATACGAACCCATTTCACAGGCTGCGTTTTTCCAGTATACTCTTGTTTAGTTTTATCCCAACCAACAGCATCATATAATTTTTGGATTTCACCATCGTAAAACGCTTTGCTGTACTCAGGAGTAGCAGTAGTTTCAGCAACTTCAGAAATGTTTTTATGACAGTTCATACAAACATTCAAAGAAGGAATACCAGCAGTCTTACTCACACGAGCAGCAGAGTGACAATATTTACAATTGATTTCGTTATCTCCAGCGTGTATCTTATGAGAATAGTGAATTGGCTGAATTGGCTCATAATTCTGATCAACACCAACTTGCATTAAGTAAGCATATACAAAATAACCACTTGCCAAAAGTAAAAATATAGAAGTAACTAAAACCAGGAATTGGTTTTTAGCAAAAGCTTTCCAGATTGGAGTTCTTGCTTCTCTAGGAGCAACTTCAATACCATTATTACTTGCAACTTTAGTCAATACTTTGTTCACCATGAACAACATCACTACCAAGATAGCCATCACAAGAGCAAGAGCCCCTAAAATAATGTTATTTGAAATTCCGCCACCTTCAACATTAGTTCCCGGAGGAGTAGCAGCAGTACCAGCAGCTGGCTCAGCTTTTACTTCAGAAGTATAAGCGATAATATTGTCAATATCACCTGTTGACAATTGAGGAAAAGAAGTCATTACTGACTTGTTGTGCTCTTCAAACAATTTAACAGCAACAGGATCCCCTGCTTTAATCATTTCTGAACTGTTGTGCACCCACTTGTAAATCCATGCCATATCGTGTTTGGAAGCAACCCCTCTTAGGGCCGGACCAGTTGACTTAGCATCTAATTTGTGACATGCAGCGCAATTTGCATTAAAAAGTTCTTTCCCTTTTACTGGATCACCACCTGCAGCAGCAGCCGGAGCAGCAGCTTCAGGCGCCGCCGGAGCAGCAGCTTCTTGAGCAAATGAAGTTAGGGAGAAAATTAACGTTAGCGATAAGCTAAGTAGCAATTTTCTTGAGATCGAATTATGGTTACCCACCTTTTTCATATAGTATAATAATTATCTACTAATTTTTGGTATGATTTTTACTGTAATAAAATCAACGAAAAACTAATACCTTCTTTTAAAACTTGCACAAAAATACGACTTATGAACTATTCTCAAAACCTTAAAATAGTCTTAAATATCAATTTATATCAATTCTAAATAATATTAAAATTTTCCATACAAACTTTAAATACTATTTTTGCATAAAAACCATCACATTATGAGAATTTTAGCCCCTTCAAAAAGAGCTTTCTTAACATTAACAATGTTCACTTTAGCATATAATATTCATGCTCAAGACCAAAATTTAATATTAAATCAAGACCCTAAATTCGAGCAATTACTGAATGACAAACGTAAAATTAACACGTCAATAAATACAAACGATACTTATAAAATCCAAATCTTCAGCGGCAAAAGCGAAGAAGCCAAGAAAACGTTATCGGATTTTAAAAGAGAATACAACACCATTGACGGCACGATAATTTTCAACACGCCAAACTATAAAGTAATGGTAGGTAATTTTAAAACAAGAATCGAAGCTGAAAGAAATCTTGCAGAAATCAAAAAAAGATACAAAAGCGTCTTTTTAATCAAACCAAGTAAATAAAAACAGTACGAATGCATCAAAAAGCGGGATCAAATCTCGCTTTTTTTACGCCTTATTTTAAATGAACACATTCAAAACTCAAAGTAAAAACCCAAAACACACTTTTAAAATAAATTTTTGTATTTTTTCTACAGATAAAACAACAGAATCCCTGGAATTAAATTCTTTTAAGAACCAATTTTACCAGAAAAAAATACCCTTATCAAACCAGAATTCAGCAGAAAAAAGCCAGACCGACCAGAAATCCAAATACGAAATAACAGCAAAATTCAGCCTCATCTAATCAAATCACATCTACCAAACAGTAAAAAAACATTTGCATTTCACTTTTAGAAATACCCAATAACTAATTCAAAACGGATTAAAAAACCTCTCAAAATACAAGCGGTTTTGATATTAAAACCCACTTCTTTAATACATTTTCATCCATTTTAACAACTAAACAAAAAAGAATAACGCATATATTCCTTTATAAAATAAGCTTTTATTTCAACAACATACCTTCACAACAACACCAAGAAAACAAATACCCACCTACTTAATCCATTCTAAATTCCACCTCAATAAAGGCAGGAATCATGATAAAAACCAGCTCTAAAAGCAATTTGCACCAGAGTCTTCACCTTCAAATTCCATTCTTTAAAATACTTCTTTCGGGATTAAAAGCAAAGCCAAATCAAACCTTTCCGAAAAAAGAAATAGACTTCAAAAGGGAACCTCTTTTAAAAAATAAAAACCACAAAAAAAAGTCCCAATTTTCATTGGGACTTTAAAATATAATTATTGAATTTTATTTCAATTTCTTTTTTATTGCAACTTCATGGTATGCTTCAATAACATCTCTTTCTTCGATGTCGTTGTAACCTTTAATCTGAATACCACAATCGTAACCTTTAGAAACCTCTCTAACATCATCTTTGAAACGTTTCAATGCAACAAGCTCACCTGTATGCACCACCACACCTTCTCTAATAACTCTAATTTTAGAAGTTCTCATGATTTTACCATCCATCACCATACAACCAGCAATTGAACCCACTTTAGAAATTTTGAAAATCTCACGAATCTCAGCTGTTCCTAAAATCTCTTCTTTCATCTCCGGAGCTAACATTCCTTCCATCGCATCTTTCAAGTCATCGATAGCAGCGTAGATAATAGAATAATAACGGATATCAATTTCTTCTTTATCAGCAAGCTGTCTTGCATTTCCAGCAGGACGAACGTTAAATCCGATAATGATCGCATCAGAAGCAGAAGCCAACATAACGTCAGTTTCAGTAATAGCCCCAACACCTTTATGTATGATATTAATTTGAATCTCTTCAGTAGAAAGTTTAGAGAACGAATCTGATAATGCTTCAACAGATCCATCAACGTCCCCTTTAAGGATCACGTTTAATTCTTTAAACTGACCAAGTGCAATACGACGACCAATTTCATCAAGCGTAATATGTCTTTGTGTACGTACAGATTGTTCACGCATTAATTGAGAACGTTTAGATGCAATTTGTTTCGCTTCTTTTTCGTCTTCAAATACATTGAACTTATCACCTGCAGTAGCAGCTCCATCTAAACCTAATACAGATACCGGAGTTGACGGTCCAGCTTCAAGAACTGTATGCCCTCTTTCATCATGCATGGCTTTAATTTTACCATGATGCTTACCGGCTAACATATAATCCCCAATTTTCAATGTTCCTTGTTGAACTAAAATTGTAGAAACATATCCTTTTCCTTTATCAAGGAAAGCCTCAACAACAGTTCCCTGTGCTGCTTTATTTGGATTCGCTTTTAAGTCTAAGATTTCTGCTTCTAATAAAACTTTTTCTAATAACTCTTTTACCCCTGTTCCAACTTTTGCAGAAATATCATGTGACTGAATTTTTCCACCCCAATCTTCAACAAGTAAATTCATACTAGCCAAACGCTCTTTGATTTTCTCAACATTAGCATTTGGTTTATCAATTTTATTGATAGCAAATATAATCGGTACTCCCGCAGCTTGTGCGTGAGAAATTGCTTCTTTTGTTTGTGGCATGATGTCATCATCCGCCGCTACAACAATAATAGCGATATCCGTAACCTGAGCTCCACGTGCACGCATCGCAGTAAACGCCTCGTGACCCGGTGTATCTAAGAATGCGATTTTTTGACCGTTATCTAAAGTTACTCCGTATGCTCCAATGTGCTGTGTAATACCTCCAGACTCACCAGCAATAACATTTTCTTTACGGATATAATCCAGTAAAGATGTTTTACCGTGATCGACGTGACCCATTACGGTAACAATTGGCGCTCTAACTACTAAATCTTCTTCTTTATCTGCAACTACCTCAATAGCTTCTTCGATATCAACTGTAATAAACTCAACTTCGTAACCAAATTCATCCGCTACAATAGTTAATGTTTCAGCATCTAAACGTTGGTTCATGGTTACCATGATACCAAGAGACATACAAGTTCCAATTACTTTAGTAATCGGCACATCCATCATGATTGCAATTTCACCTACAGTAACAAACTCAGTAACTTTAATCGTTTTACTTCCTTCGTCAATGGCTCTTTGCTCTTCATCAGATTTCTGACGGTGCGTATCTCTTTTATCTCTTCTGTACTTAGCAGCTTTTGATTTTCCACCTTTACCCTGAAGTTTTTCAAGAGTCTCTCTAATTTGGTTTTTTACTTCCTCTTCAGTAGGCTCTACTTTAGCAACAATTGCAGGACGGTTTCCTTTCACAAAACCTGGTCTTGCACTTCTGTTAGCATTAAAGCCTCCACCACCGGTATTTGGTGTAATTTTATTAGGATTTGGAGTTCCAGGCGCATGTGTAGCAGGTTTTGCCGCACCCGGTGTTCCCGGTTTAGGAGCGATTCTTTTACGCTTATTTTTATTAGCATTATTTCCGGCTCCCGGAGCTCCTGGTTTATTAGGAGTTATCTTTGGATCTTCTTTCTTCTTCTTAGGTTTATTAAATTGAGACAAGTCAATTGTTTGCCCAGTAAGAGTAGTTCCAGATAATTTTTGATATTGTGTAGTGATAGTCTCCTCAGCAGTTGCAGGATCAGTTGAAACAACTGGCTCTTGTGCTACTTTTGGAGTTTCCGCTTTCGCTTCTTTCACTTCTTTTACTTCTTTTTTCTCTGTAATAATAGGTTTTTCCACCTTTTTCTCTTCAGAAACTACAGGAGCCACTGGCTCTGTCTGTACAATTTCTTTTTGAACAGGCTTTTCTGGCTGAGCTGGAGCAACAACTACTTTTGATTCTTCTACCTTAACCGGTTCTTCAGCAGGCGTAGAAACAATAGCAACAGGTTTCTTCGGATTTAAATCTATTTTACCAACTTGAACAGGTCCTGTTACAACAGCTCTCGCTTTTATAACTTCTTGTTGTTTCTGGCGTTCTTCGTCTTGTCTGCGTTTGTCTTCAATTTCTTTTTCGCGCTCTACACGCAAAGCTTCTTTCTCTTTTCTTTTCTCTTCACCCACTTCTTTAGAAGCTTCTTTATTCCCCTTATCGCCCGCAAATTGGCTTTGTAGGATATTAAATTCGCTATCAGAAATTTTCGCATTCGGATTTGCATCAATAGCAATCCCCTTATCTTTTAGATAATCAACAGCTCTTTCTAACGAAATATTTAATTCCCTTAAAACCTTGTTTATTCTTATTACTCTCTCTTCAGACATATAACCTTTTTATTATTACCTTTTTCGTTGTGTTGTTAGAGCAGATAACTAGCTATCAAACTCTTCTTTTAGTATTTTCATAACATCAAGAATTGTTTCCTCTTCTAAATCTGTTCTTCTTACTAAATCTTCTACTTCTTGCTTTAAGATACTTCTAGCTGTATCCAAACCAATTTTTGCAAATTCCTCGATAACCCAGCCTTCAATTTCATCTGAAAACTCAGTTAATTCAACGTCATCATCTTCACCACTAGCAACATCACCTTCTCTGATAACATCTAGCTCGTAACCCGTTAGCTGACCCGCTAATTTTATATTATGACCACCTCTACCAATTGCTTTAGAAACTTCTTCTAATTTCAAGAATACTTCAGCTCTTTTATTCTCTTCATCAATTTTGATTGAAGAAACTTTTGCAGGGCTTAATGCTCTTGTAATAAACAACTGAATATTACTTGTATAGTTGATTACATCAATATTTTCGTTTCCTAACTCACGAACAATTCCGTGAATACGAGATCCTTTCATACCAACACAAGCTCCAACAGGATCAATTCTGTCATCATAAGAATCCACAGCTACTTTTGCTTTTTCACCTGGAATACGCACTACGTTTTTAACTGTAATTAAACCGTCAAATACTTCCGGAATTTCTTGTTCAAACAATTTTTCCAAAAACTTCTCAGAAGTTCTGGACATAATAATCTGAGGCTTATTTCCTTTCAATTCAACACTTTCAATGATTCCACGAACATTATCTCCTTTACGGAAAAAGTCAGATGGGATTTGTTTTTCTTTTGGAAGTACAATTTCATTTCCTTCATCATCGACCAAAATTACAACTCTTGGGCGAACATGGTGCACTTCTGCAGTATAAATATCACCAATAATATCTTTAAATTGCTTGTAAAGATTAGTATTATCGTGTTCGTGAATTTTAGATATTAAGTTTTGACGTAAAGCAAGTATAGCTCTTCTTCCGAGATCAATCAGCTTTACCTCTTCAGAAACTTCTTCACCAATTTCAAAATCCGCTTCGATCATTCTTGCTTCAGTCAGGGTAATTTCTTCGTTCTCAAAATCCAGATCTTCATCAGCAACGATTACTCTTCTTCTCCAAATCTCCATATCTCCCTTATCAGGATTTATAATGATGTCAAAGTTATCATCAGAACCGTATTTTTTCTTCAATGCATTTCTGAACACATCCTCTAAAATTGCCATAAGCGTTACACGATCAATAAGTTTATTATCCTTAAACTCTGAGAATGAATCGATTAATGCTAAATTTTCCATGCGAATTCTTTAATTAAAATGTTACTGTAACAATTGCCTCTTTAATTTCTGTATAAGGTATTTGTTGCTCTTTTTGAACTGTTTCTTTTCCTTTTCCTACTTTTTTCGGTTCTCTTGCTTTCCAATACAAAATTATAAAAACATCGTTAGCTTCCACTAATTCTGCTTCAATTTTTTCAGTATTTGTAGTAACAATCAATGTTCTACCAATATTTTTTATGTATTGTCTTGTCAATTTCAATGGTGATCCTACTCCAACCGATGCTACTTCAAGCGAAAAATCCTGTTCTTCACGATCCAGATTATTCTCGACTGCACGACTCACGTCAATACAATCCTGCAGCGCCACTCCATTATCCCCATCTAAACCTACACTAATCTTGAAAGAGTCTGAGATAGCCAGATCAATCAAAAAGATTGATGGCTTTTCTAAAAGAGCCTCCGCTATTAATCCGTTTACTTTTTCTTTAAATGTCATAATTTTATAAAAAGAGGGGACACTTAGTCCCCTCATTATTTAGATTTTAATAAATAACGGTGCAAATATAGTGTTTTTTTTATAAACCAAAAATAATAGATTGCCCTAAAAATATTTCTTATCTTTATAAGAGCATCAAAACAATAGAATTTCACATTTTTCAACTCCAAAAATCATGAAACAAATTCTAGTACCTACCGACTTTTCTGAACCTGCGGAAAACGCCCTGAAAGTCGCCGCACAAATTGCTAAAAAAAACAACTCCGAAATCATCATTTTGCACATACTTGAACTACCAAGCCAGATGAATGACGCAGTATTAGGAGGAGCAAGCATTCTGGAAACCATGCTTTTTATAAAAAAAGCGAACGAAATGCTCGATGAAGTCTCATCAAGACCTTATCTGGACGGAATTTGGATAACTGAAATCGTAAAAATAGACAAACCCATTCACGGCATCTCACAAGTAAGCAAAGAGCATAATGCCGACTTGATTGTTATGGGCTCTCACGGCTCCTCAGGAATCGAAGAATTACTACTAGGATCAAATACAGAAAAGATGGTTCGCAATTCCGAAATTCCGGTTTTAGTGATCAAAAAAGACATTGCAAACTTCAATACTTCAAATATTATTTTAGCGTCAGATTTTTCATACGAAACAAGAAAACCTTTCGAAAAATTCATCAACCTGGCCAACTTCTTCGAAGCAAAAATACACCTGGTTACGATTTGTACACCAAACAGTTTTAAAACAACTCATGCCGCAGAAAAAGCCATGAACAAATTCATTTCTGAATTCAATCCAGGCAATTATCAAACACATATTTACAACGACACCAATATCGAAAAAGGAATTATCAACTTTTCAAACAGCATAAACGCTGACATTATTGGAATGTGCACTCACGGAAGAACCAGTTTCGCTCACTTTTTTAACGGAAGCATTAGCGAAGGTTTAGTCAATCATGCCATAAAACCTGTCTTAACATTCAAGATCCAAACCTCTCCTTCCTCATAACACAAAAAAGCTTCTCGATCGAGAGGCTTTTTTTTGCATCAATTGAAAATAACTATTCTTTTTAAAAACTACACCATGAGCTTTACAACAAAGCCCATTTGAACTTTACAACAAAGCCAACAGCGCTCTTAATCCGGATCTTTGTCAAATAAAATTCATAAACAATACAACATGAAAACAATAGACAAAATCTATATTAACGGAGAATTCGTTACTCCGGAAGGATCAGAATATTTCGATTTAATCAGCCCAACAACAAACGAAAAATTAGGAAAAGTACTTTTAGGAAATAAAAAAGACACACAAAACGCTATAGCAGCGGCAAAAGCAGCATTCAAAACTTTTTCCAAAACCACAATCTCAGAAAGAATTCAATACTTAAAAAACATTAAGGCTTCTATAGAGAAAAGAAAAGAAGAATTCATTGCCGTAATGATTAAAGAATATGGCGGAACACTGCAATTTTCAACAATAAGCTACGACTACATGTTAAAGAGTTTCGATGCTGCAATTAACCTATTAAACACCTACAATTTTACCAAAATAATGGGAGAATCTGAAGTTCAAATGACACCGCTTGGCGTTGTTGGAATCATTATTCCCTGGAATTCAAGCAATGGTTTTATCTGCAGCAAACTCTCAACCGCGATAGCTGCAGGATGCACAGTTGTAATAAAACCAAGCGAAATGAGCGCACAACAAACACAATTAATTACTGAATGTCTTCACGAAGCGGGATTGCCAAAAGGCATTTTTAATATCGTAAACGGATTAGGCGAAATTGTTGGCGCAGAAATAAGCCGAAATCCGGATATTGCAAAAATTTCTTTTACAGGATCTACAAACGTTGGAAAAATTATTGCAAAAGAAGCGGTCGAAACCATGAAACGTGTCACTCTCGAACTTGGAGGAAAATCACCAAACATCATTCTCGACGACGCTGATCTGGAACAAGTAATTCCGCTTGCCATAATCGCCGCTTACATGAATAGCGGACAAGCCTGTATTGCAGGAACCAGACTCTTAATTCCCGAAAACAGACTAGAAGAAGCAAAAGAATTACTAAAGAAAACTTTATCCGACACTATTGTTGGAGATCCGGAAAATAAAACAACGGCAGTTGGCCCAATGGTTAGCGTAAAACAATACGAGCGCGTTCAGAATTACATTCAAATTGGTATTAACGAAGGCGCTGAAATATTAATTGGAGGCTTAGGAAAACCCGCAGGACTTGAAAAAGGAAACTTCGTAAAACCAACTGTTTTCATCAATGTAAACAATCAAATGCGAATTGCAAGAGAAGAAATTTTCGGCCCGGTTTTATCTGTTATCACTTACAAAACTAAGGAAGAAGCAATTGAAATCGCCAATGACACCACTTACGGACTACAAGCATACGTAAACTCATCAGACGAAAAAAGAGCTCACAAAGTAGCCTCACAAATCAATGCAGGCCGCGTGCAAATAAACGGAATCGGACATGATCCGATGGCGCCATTTGGAGGATTTAAACAATCCGGAATAGGCAGGGAATTTGGCACAATTGGACTAGAAGCCTACCTTGAACCAAGAGCTTTAATTCGCTAAACAAACATTCACAGATCCGGAAAACTTTACCTAAAAGACTTCCGGATCTTTTAGTAACTTTACTTTATGACAGCAAAATCATCTACAAAGCCAAAAATACTCTACTCCTGCTATTTTACCCGCAGCCGCGAAGGAGAAAACTTCATACCCGAACATGTGTTCAGTTACCAGATTTCAGGAGAAATGATAGCTTCAGACAGCAAAAACACTTATCATTCTAAAGAAGGAGACTTTCGCTTTAGCAAAAGAAATCATTTAGCAAAATTCGTTAAAATTCCGCCTGAAGGAGGAGAATTTAAAACGAT
This sequence comes from Flavobacterium aquidurense, assembly GCF_002217195.1. Classification (NCBI taxonomy): domain Bacteria; kingdom Pseudomonadati; phylum Bacteroidota; class Flavobacteriia; order Flavobacteriales; family Flavobacteriaceae; genus Flavobacterium; species Flavobacterium aquidurense. The sequence goes on from NZ_MUGR01000010.1 coordinate 26,637, forward strand.
ATCACTTTTTTTAGATCAGGAAATTTTACGCGAAGTTAGCGCCGAATATGATTTTAAAATCAATAAAAAGCCAGACTCTCAAGCTATGATTTCCCTAGCCCCAAATTCGCTTTATAAGTCTTTCATGAATTCACTTATATCTTATTTAGAGATCGAAGAAGAAAACAACGAAGCTTTATTTCGTTTAAAAATAAAAGAAGCCATTCACCTTTTACTCAAAGTAAATCCTGAATTGAAAGATATTTTATTCGATTTTAATGAGCCCGGCAAAATTGATCTGGAAGCTTTCATGAATAAGAATTTTCATTTCAATGTTCACCTTACCCGCTTTGCTTATCTCACCGGCAGAAGCTTAGCCACTTTCAAAAGAGACTTTCAGAAAGTCTTTCAGGAAACACCCGGAAAATGGCTATTAAACAAAAGACTACAGGAAGCCTATTATCTGATTAATCAGGGAAAATCGCCATCCGAAGTTTACATTGGAGTTGGATTTGAAGATTTATCCCATTTCTCCTTTTCCTTCAAAAAGAAATTCGGAGTTGTACCTTCTTCTTTATTATCGAAATAAAACCATTATATAAATTCCTATTTTAAAAATTCCAAATTCCAAACTTTATAAATTGAGACACCATCATGATCCTTGTTCTCAAGATTAAAACCTCGAACTATTGACAAAACACAGATTTCATAATACTTACCTATTTGCCATCTATTCCAGAAATTTGGAATTTTTAAAAAAGTTATGGCATAAAAAAAGCCTCTCGAATGAGAGGCTTTTATGTTGGTCTACAAGGACTCGAACCTTGAAAGACTGCACCAAAAACAGTTGTGTTACCATTACACCATAGACCAGTAAGATTGCTTACGCGAATGCAAATTTAAAGCTTTTTTTAGTTTGCACAACTTTTTTTTTGAATAAAAAAGCCTCTCGATTGAGAGGCTTTTTATGTTGGTCTACAAGGACTCGAACCTTGAAAGACTGCACCAAAAACAGTTGTGTTACCATTACACCATAGACCAGCGTTGCTGTTAAGCGAGTGCAAATTTAAAGCTTTTTTTAGTTTGCGCAAACTTTTTGACGAAAAAAAATCATTTTTTTTTATTTTTCTTTCTCTTCAACTCGTAATGCTTTTGCAAGTATTTCACAAACAATACATTACTTCAGTCAAATACTTTTGTAGAATTTTATGTTAATGCTCTTCTCTTTAAACAAAAAAACATTTTCTTTGTAGGATAGAAAACTTATATAATTATAACACCTAAATATGGCACAATTCAATTTCAATAAATGGAATACAATTATTGGTTGGTTTGCATTTGCAATCGCTTTAATTACCTATACATTAACTGTCGAACCTACTATGAGCTTTTGGGATTGCGGCGAATACATTGCCACAGCCGCTAAATTAGAAGTGGGCCACCCTCCGGGAGCTCCTTTATTCCAGATGATGGGTGCTTTTTTTGCCATGTTTGCCATAGATGCACAACACGTGGCTTTAATGGTAAATATGATGTCTGTTTTCTCAAGTGCCTTTACTATTTTATTCATGTTCTGGTCTTCTTCTATGATTTTGAAAAAAATTATAGAACGTTTTTCAGAAATCAACCAAAACAACTCCATTGTTATATTAGGAAGTTCTTTTGTTGGCGCCCTTGCCTACACTTTCTCGGACAGTTTCTGGTTTAATGCCGTTGAAGCCGAAGTTTACGCCATGGCATCTTTATTAATTGCATTGCTTTTCTGGCTGGGTCTTCGTTGGGAACAAGACATGGACAAACCTAAAGGAAACAAATGGTTACTTGTTATATCACTTGTTGTAGGGCTTTCTTTCGGAGTTCACTTCATGGCTTTACTAACGATTCCTTCTATAGGCTTTCTTTATTACTTTAAACATTATGAAAAAGTAACTATTAAAAACTTTCTTATTGCAAATATTGTAGTAATAGGTATTCTATTATTTATATTTAAACTGTTATTACCATTAACAATGGAAGCTTTTGCTGACACTGAAGTTTTCATGGTAAACAACATGGGACTACCATTTAATTCAGGAACTATTTTTGTTGCCTTACTTCTAATTGCTTTTTTCTATTTTGGATTAAAATTGACCAAACAAAAGGGATTGATTTTCTACAACACTATAATTCTCTGCATTTTATTTATTTTTATTGGCTTCTCAACCTGGATGATGTTACCGGTTCGCGCTAATGCAAACCCTGTAATCAACGAAAACAAACCATCAGATGCTGCCGAAGTATTAGCCTATTACAATCGTGAACAATACGGTGTAAACCCTTTATTTTACGGACCTCAGTATACTGAAGTTTTTGCCGGGCTTGACGCAAAAAATCCATATTCAGACAAAAAGCCTAACTACGAAAGAGATTATAAAACCGGTAAATATATTATTACCAATAATTTCAAAAACGCCAGTCAAAACACAGATGACAACCAAAAAGCGTTTCTGCCAAGAATGTGGAGTACTGAAACAGGACACATTCAGAACTATATCAGCTTTACAAATCCTCCTAAATTCAAATTAAATCCTAACTACGATTACGAACAGGATTTAGGAAAATACGGAATTGACGCAAGTCAGCTAACCGAAGAAGAATACAATAAAGCAACAGCACAACTGCGCAATGAAGTCGAAAAAACGATTACTGAGTTTAGAAATGCTTATGCTCAAAAACAAATTGACAACGAGGGTTATGTTAAATTTCTAAAAAGCTATGGCGATTATTTAATTATTGAAAAGCCGACTGCTGCAGATAATTTCAGTTTTATGTTCGAATACCAATTTGGATACATGTACTGGAGGTACCTGATGTGGAATTTTGTTGGAAAACAAAGTGATATTCAGGGAAAATACGATAATCTTGACGGAAACTGGATCAGCGGAATCAAAGCGCTGGACTCTTTACACCTTGGTTCTCAGGACAATTTACCATCTGATGTTCTAAACAACAAAGGACGAAACGTTTACTACTTCCTGCCGTTTATCTTAGGAATCATCGGCATAATGTACCACGCCAATAAAGACCTTAAAAGTTTTTATGTGCTTTTAGCATTATTTCTCTTTACCGGAATTGCATTAAAAATCTACCTGAATGAGCGACCTTTTGAGCCTCGTGAAAGAGATTATGCACTTGTAGGATCTTTTTATGTATTTGCCATCTGGATAGGTTTTGGGGTTTATTCTCTCTACGAAAGCCTGCAGAAATATATTGCTCCTAAAATTGCCGGCCCTGCCATAATTGCTGCAAGTTTACTGGCCGCTCCAGTTTTAATGGCTTCCCAAAACTGGGACGATCATGACAGATCAGGTAAATATACAGCAGTTGCAATGGCAAAAGCTTACCTGAATTCCTGCGATAAAAACGCCATTTTATTTACCATTGGTGATAATGACACCTTCCCACTATGGTACGCCCAGGAAATTGAAGGCTTTAGAACAGATGTTAAAATCGTAAATACCAGTTTAGTGAATACAGATTGGTATATCGATCAAATGAAAGCAAAAGCATACGAATCAGATCCTTTACCAATTTCATTTACACATGATCAATATGTGGGAGATAATTTAGATTACGTTGCTCATATTCCAAAAATTCAAACACGTTGGAACATTAACGACTTCATTGATTTTATCAAAAACCCAAAATCAACTGTAGGTCTACAAAACGGGCAAATAATTCATTTTTATCCAACAAATAAAATCAGAGTTCCTGTTGATAAAGAGGCTATCATCAAAAACAAGGTGGTGAACCCTAAATACAACGATTCTATCGTTCCGTATATGGATATTGACATTAAAGGAAGTGCCCTGTATAAAAACCGTTTAATAATGCTGGATATCCTTGCTAACAACAATTGGAAACGACCAATTTACTTTAGCGGAGGTGCTTTTGACGATGAAGATTACCTGTGGTTAAAAGATTATTTACAATTAGACGGAATGGTCTACAAATTAGTTCCTATCAGAAACAAATATTCAAAAGATGGCGGACCAATGGACATGGGACAAATTGATGCTGACAAAATGTACAATATTGTAATGAAATGGGATTGGGGCAACAGCGATAGCGATAAAATCTATCACGATCCTGAAACCAGAAGAAACAGCATTACGTACCGAACAAATTTATCCCGTTTAATGAACCAGCTTATTAAAGAGGGCCAAATTGACAAAGCTAAAAACATCATTAATTTAGCGATGACAAAAATGCCTTTAGATAAATTTGGATACTATTCTTTAGTTGAACCATTTGCCGGAGGATATTATAAAGTTGGAGAAACTGCAAAAGCTCAGGATTTACTGAACAAACTGGTTCAGAAATACAAAGAGGAATTAAACTATTATGCCACTTTAACGCCTGGCGATCAAACTGACCTGGCTATCGATATCATTACTGATATCGAGCGGTACAGAAGCTTATTGCAAGTTATGAAAGACAACAAAGACCTTGCTTTCTACGAAAAACACAAAACGACATTTAACACTTATGTAAATGTTTTTGAACGTTTTGGAAGAGAAAAAGAATAATATACGAAAAACATAGCAATTAAAAAAATGCAGCCCGATTTGATAAATTGAGCTGCATTTTTTATTTTTACATATATAAAACTATTCAAAATGAGCTTTTATTGGGTAAAAACAAATTCATTCATCAAAAGGGTATTTTCTAAATATTGCTGGGACATCCCAAACAATGAAAAGAAAATATACCTAACCTTTGATGATGGCCCAACTCCTGAAATCACAGACTGGGTTTTATCTGAATTGAAAAAGTTTGATGCAAAAGCCACTTTCTTCTGTATCGGGAAAAATATAAAAGCCAACTTGTCTTTATTCGAGAAGCTAATTACTGATGGCCACTCCATAGGAAATCACACTATGAATCATGTTAACGGCTGGAAGAGCAACAATAACGATTACATCGAAAATGTAAAAAATTGCGCTGCTGTTTTAGAAGAAGAAAAAACCTGTAACCTTATATTTCGTCCGCCTTACGGAAAAATAAAAAAGGCACAATCTAAAATCCTGAGAAAACTAGGCTATAAAATAATTATGTGGGACGTTTTGAGCGCTGATTTTGATCAGACTATTACTCCTGAAAAATGTCTTGAAAACGTTACTAAAAACGTAAAATCTGGAAGTGTAATTGTATTTCATGACAGCATAAAAGCTTCGCCAAATTTAAAATTTGCCTTGCCTAAAACTTTACACTTTTTAAAGGAAAACGGATATACTTTTGATATTATTCACTAATAATATCACTTAAAGAAGTCGTGTATTTTATAAATTGAATTGCTCCTGGACAATTCCAATAATCGTATTCGCATCTAACTCACCTGACTGCCTCCAGATCATTTGCCCTTCTTTATAAATCATTAAAGTAGGAAGTCCTTTTATACGCAGCGCTTCTGCTAATTCCTGATTTTTATCCACATCGATTTTAATGACTTTGGCTTTATCGCCAAGTGCAGCAGCAACATCCTTAATTACAGGATGCATCGATACGGATGATTCGTTCCAATCAGTGTAAAAATCAATTAACACTGGAACCTGAGCATTTATAAGTTCTCCAAATTTTGACATAAAACCAAAAATTTAATTATTTTTTATTCTGTTAAAAAGAGATAATTATATACAAATGTAGCATTTTTAACGAATTAAGCCACATTGTTCCCTTTTTTTAGTTCAATCACTGTTATTTCAGGCATGATACCCACTCTTCCAGGATAGGCGTGAAAACCAAATCCGCGGTTTACATAAACGTATCGACCAAGATTTTCGTATAATCCTGCCCATTGCTTGTAAATATATTGTGCCAAACTCCATTTAAAATAACCCGGAATTTCAATCCCAAATTGCATGCCATGCGTATGTCCTGCCAATGTTAAATGAAAGTTTTTAGGATGATTTTTAATCTCATACTCCCAATGACTCGGGTCATGACTCATTAATACCTTAAAATCGTCCTGATGCACATTTTGAGAAGCTTTATTTAAATCTCCTGCCTTTTTAAAATTATGTCCCCAGTTCTCTACTCCGATTAAAGCGATTTTATCATTGCCTTTTTGAATATAAGTATGTTCGTTTAACAAAAGTTCAAATCCAATTTGTCCATAAAGATCCTTGATCGCCTTAAAATTTTCATCTTTTTCTTTCTCAGATGGCCAGGTAACATATTCGCCATAATCATGATTCCCTAAAACTGAAAATTTCCCGTATTTATACTCTTTTATTCTATTAAAAGTCTCTAACCATGGGTGCATTTCCTTGGCATGAGTATTTACAATATCTCCGGTAAACAAAATCATATCTGCTTCTTGCTCATTAATCAGGTCAATGGCATAATTTATCTTCTCCGGATTATCAAAACTTCCGCTATGAACGTCTGAAATCTGAGTAATTTTGAATCCATCAAAAGCATCCGGTAAATCAGGGAAAAATATCGTTTGTCTAAATACTTTAAAATTATATTTCCCTTCAAAAATTCCGTAGATCAATGACAAAAAAGGAACCGCTGCCAAACCTAATGCAATCTGACTAACAAACTTTCGCCTGTTTGGCATCATTTCAGAACGAGGTGTATTGTACATGAAATAATTCAGAATACTTGCTCCTATTCTAAAAATATCTTCCCCAAACATTACCAGCGTCAAAACTATTTTTGGCACATAAACCAACAACATTAACCCCATTGTAAACATGGTTTGTCTGGTTTGCCCAACAGAACGATCAAATTGTGTAAAAGAGTAAACAATAAAAATCAAAAGCAGCAAGCTAATAACCTGATAACTTACCAAAACCCATCGTAGCCTGATTAAAGTACGGAAGGCCTGATAAGAATAGAACTCAATAAATAAAAAAAGAGCACATAGAATTACAAAACGTAAGATCATTATTTATAGTTTTAAACAAAGTAACAAAGAATGGAAATTTTATGGCTTTTTATTATCAAAAATTTAACTCAAATAACAACAAAAAGCTGATAGATTTCTCCACCAGCTTTTTCTCTACCAAATTTTTTAAAACCTTTATAATCCACAACACGCTTTACATTCGCAAACCTATGTCGTTTTATTTTTGAGCCTTTGCAGCTTCTGGTTTTGCAGCTTCTGCTTTTTTAGCTTTTTTATCTGCTTTTTTCTCTTTTTTAGGAGCTTTAGCTTCTTTTACCGGAGTTGTTTGTGCTGGAGTTGTTTGAGCACTTACCATTGCAGTTGTTCCTAGAACAGCTACTGCTAACATTACTAATTTTTTCATGATTGAAGTTTTATGATTATTATTATTTTCATTTATTATACCTCAAAGATATAATCACTAAATGAAGATTAAATGAAGATTGAACCTCCTGAATAAAATTAACTTTTAATTATGTTTTGCAGCTACCGGAAAGAGCAACATAAAGACTGTACCTTCATTTATTACAGAAGTAACTTTTATCTCGATATGATGAAAAGAAGCAATACTATCCGCTATCGCAAGACCTAACCCCTGACCATCCTGATCTGAACTAATTCTCGCAAACCTGTTAAATATATTTTCTATTTGAGAAGCCATCATTCCAATACCAGAATCCGTTATCGAAATAAAGTACCTATCCTCTAAAAAACCATCGGTAACCAGAATGCTCCCTTTGGGCTTATTGTACTTTACAGCATTAATAACTAAATTATAAATCAGAATATGAATCAGTGTTTTATTTCCCGTGAAGATAAAATCATGCTCCATTTTATTCAAAAACTGAATTTCCCTGTCTTCCATTCTATCCTGCAAATCCTCCTGAAGATCCGTAATCAGCTCATGAAAATTAATACTTTCATTTGCTTCATACTGGTTATTTTCGATTCTGGAAATCAACAATAAGTTATTGATGATTTTCTTGAGCATGTCCAAAGTTCGCAGTGCACCGGCAATTTTATCAAAAGCATTATCATCTAATGACTCATTTTGCAGTAAATTCTCGAATTTGTTTTTAAGCAAAGCAATTGGCGTAAGCAATTCATGAGAGACATTCGAAATAAATTGTTTTTCTTTTTTGAAAAGCTCCGCAATACGATCCATCATTTGATTCAGTACAAAATCCAGCTCTCTAAAATCTCTGGATCTTGCCTTTATTGGCGTATGATCAAAGGCTTCAGGCTCGTTGACCCGCCTTATTTTTGTATCAATAATTTTATAAAAAGGCTTGAGCAAATATTCGATGTAAAATGTGTCTGCCAAAAAAGTAATAAATAGTATGACAACAAAAACAATGATAATAAAAAATTTAATGATAAAAGTAAGGTCTTTTACTTCTCCTAAACTACTCCCAATTTCTAACTGATACCCTTGATTATCAAACGTAAAATGATATTGCAGGATTCTGTATTCATTTTCTTCGCCTTCGATAATTCGATATTCATTCGTAAAAACAGCTTTCTTCTGATTGTGTTTTATTGGAGATTTCGAAAGTACCAAAAACTCGCTATGAAGTGTAGAAAATTGCGAATAGGTTTCAGTCGAATCGTCTGAATTTTCAATGAAATCATTAATTTCATTTCGATCTAAATGATCAATAAACTTCTTCTTTTTCTCCAGCAGTCCATTATTAATGTGCCTGTAAACCACATTTTCGACCAGAATAGGCAACATTAGCCACAAAACGACAATTACCAACAATCGCGTCAGCGCATTAAAAATAGCCAATTGGTGTTTTATCTTCACAATACTTTATTTACTCATTAATACGATAACCTACATTTCTAACGGTTTCAAACCAATCGATAGCAGTATGTTTATCGAGTTTTTTTCGGAGATTTCGAACATGAACATCTATAAAATTAGAATCTGAATTGACTTCGAGAATATCCCCCCAGATATGTTCTGTAAGCTGTAATCTGGTAATTACCCTGTTTTTATTCAGAACCAAATATTGAAAGATATCAAACTCTTTTTTCGTCAGACTAATTGGTATTTCATTGTAACTTACTTTATAATCCTGAAGCTGTAATAAAAAACCGTGAATACTTAAATTATTCAACGTAAAACCATGAATCCTGCGAATAACAGCAAACAGTCGCGCGCTAAGTTCGGTTAGCGCAAATGGTTTGGTCAAATAATCATCTGCTCCTAAATGCAGACCGTTTATCCTGTCGTCCAGCTCTCCTCGTGCCGTAAGTACAATCACAGCCATTTTTGATTTTGTTTTTCGAACCGTTTTCAAAATATCAAAACCATCTCCGTCAGGCAAACCAAGATCAAGAAGCATTGCATCATAATCATTACTACTAACCTCTTCTAAAGCATCGCTACAATTATGGGCAATTTTGCAAACGTAACCTACGTTGCACAAAAAATCATAAACTTCGACAGCGAGTTCCTTATTATCCTCAACAATTAAAATATTCATAAATACAGCATTTAAACGCAACTAAATTTAAGCAATTATAAAAAGCCTTGTTGCAAATTATAAAAAAAATAACGAATCAAAAAAAGCTGATAAATTTCTTTATCAGCTTTCTCCCTGCATCCTCATAATCATTACTTCTGTTTTGCCTCCCTTACAATTATTTGAAAGCAAAAGAAAAACAATCTTATTATTTCATTTTAGCGGTATCTGCTTTTGGAGCTTCTGACTTCACTTTTTTATCCGCTTTGTTTTTATGGTGTTTTGTGGCTTTAACTTCTTTTGCAGGAGTTGCCTGAGTTGGAGTTGTTTGTGCACTTACCATTGCGCTAGTTCCTAAAACTGCTGCTAATACTATAAATAAATTTTTCATGATTTCTAAATTTTAAATTAATTAACCTTTTACTTTATAATAACCTTTTTTATTTTGCTTTTGGGGTTTCAGCTTTTACAGCTTCTGACTTCACTTTTTTATCTGCTTTGTTTTTGTGGTGCTTTGTCGCTTTTACTTCTTTTGCAGGAGCTGTCTGAGCTGGAGTTGTTTGAGCACTTACCATTGCACTTGTTCCTAAAACTGCTACTAATACAATAAATAAATTTTTCATGATTTCTAAATTTTAAATTAATTAACCTTTTATTTTACAATACCTTTTCTTATTTTTTTACTTTAGCTGTCTCTACTTTAGCAGCCTCGCTTTTTTCTGATTTTACTTTTTTATCAGATTTGGCTTTAGGGTGTTTTGTCGCTTTTACTTCTTTTGCAGGAGCTGTTTTTACCTCTTTTGCAGGAAATGCACTTACCATTACACTTGTGCCTAAAACTGCTACTAATAACATCAATAAATTTCTCATGATTTCTACTATTTAAAAATTAATACCTTTTATTTTACAGATCAAATGTACCCCTGTAATATGAAGACAAAATGAAGAAATCCCTGATCATAATTATTTTAACGTGACATTAACTATTGGGTGTTTTTCTACCATATAAGTGATATAAGCTCATTTAATTTTATCACCGAAATGTTAGACGCGCTGCTGTGCGTCTCTGCAATGCATTGCATCTTTACAGAGCGTACGCTGCTAAAATGAACTTATATTACTTATAGGATAAAATTTTTCTGTTTTGATTAATTTTTGAAACCCAATTGTTTATTTTTACAGACTAATATTTTTTATATGTCAACTCAAAAACGTCTTTTCCTTCTCGATGCTTATGCTTTAATATTTCGTGGTTATTATGCTTTCATAAAAAATCCGCGCATCAATTCAAAAGGAATGGATACATCAGCGATTATGGGTTTTATGAACTCTCTTTTGGATGTTATTAAACGTGAAAAACCAGATCATTTAGCTGTAGCCTTTGATAAAGGAGGAAGCCAATTGCGTAACGAAATATTCCCTGAATACAAAGCAAATCGTGATGTTACACCCGAAGCAATCAAAATTGCCGTACCCTATATATGTGAGCTGTTAAAAGCCATGCACATTCCGATTATTCAGGTTGAAGGTTTTGAAGCCGACGATTTAATTGGAACCATTGCCAAACAAGCCGAAAAAGAAAACTATAAAGTTTTTATGGTAACTCCTGACAAGGATTTTGCTCAATTGGTTTCTGAGAACATCTTCATGTACAAACCAGCCCGTATGGGTAACGGAATAGAAATTTGGGGTGTTCCCGAAGTATTGGCAAAATTTGAAATCGAACGTCCTGAGCAGGTAATTGACTTTCTTGGAATGATGGGTGACGCCGCTGATAATATCCCCGGACTTCCGGGAGTTGGCGAGGTAACTGCCAAAAAACTTTTAAAAGAATTTGGAACAATGGAAAACCTTTTAGCAAATACCGATAAGCTAAAAGGAAAAATGAAAGAGAATATTGAAGCCAACAAAGAAAAAGGGTTACTTTCTAAAACATTAGCCACTATATTATTAGATTGCCCGGTAACTTTTAATGAGGACGATTACGAATTAACCCGCCCTGATATCGAAAAAACCGATGCTATTTTTCAGGAATTGGAATTCAGAAGAATGGCGGAACAATTTGATAATTTATTTAAAGTGGGCGGAGGAAATGAGCTGGCAAATGCAGGCCAGCCTTCGGATGCTAAGTTGTACAAAAAACCACAACCTAAAAACGACGATCAGTTTGATCTTTTTGGAGGTGGCGCAACCACAGATGAAAGTACAGAAGAAAGAACTTCATTCTATAATACTTTAGAAAATACACCTCACTCCTACCAGGCCGTTGAAGGCGATTTAGGAATTAAATTACTGATACAAAATTTACAAAAACAGACTGCCGTTTGTTTCGATACAGAAACTACCGGTTTAGATGCTTTGCATGCTGAATTGGTAGGAATGTCTTTTGCCTATGAAAAAGGCAAAGCATTTTACGTTCCGTTTCCAGAAAATCAGGAAGAAGCTCAGATTTTAGTTGATAAATTCAGACCGTTTTTTGAGAATGAAGACATCGAAAAAATTGGTCAGAATTTAAAATACGATCTGAAAATCCTTTCTAATTATGGCGTGGTTGTAAAAGGAAAACTTTTTGATACCATGATTGCGCATTATCTGATCAATCCGGATATGCGTCATAATATGGATATTCTTGCCGAAACCTATTTGAAATATTCTCCTAAATCAATTGAAACTTTAATAGGTAAAAAAGGTAAAAACCAAATTACAATGCGCGACGTGGCCCTTGAAGAGATTAAGGAATATGCTGCGGAAGATGCCGATATTACATTGCAACTAAAAGAAATTTTTACAACAGAACTAGACAAAACAGAAACTAAAAAGTTATTTGATGAAATCGAAATTCCGTTAGTAAGTGTTTTAGCTGCTATGGAAACTGAAGGAATTCGTCTAGACGTAGAATTCTTAAGTACAATGTCGAAAGAAATGGATATTGAGATCAAATCTCTGGAAGAAAAAATATACGAAACTGCCGGTGAGAAATTCAATTTAGCATCTCCAAAACAATTAGGAGATATCTTATTTGATAAAATGAAAATTGGCGGGGCGAAACAAAAGAAAACCAAAACGGGTCAATATGCGACTGGCGAAGAAGTTTTGACTTATTTAGCCAATGACAATCCGATCGTAAAACAGATTCTGGATTGGCGCCAAATGGTAAAACTACAAAGTACTTATATTTTGGCTTTGCCGGAACAAGTAGACAAAAAAACATTACGCGTTCATACCGATTATATGCAAACTGTTGCTGCAACCGGACGTTTGAGTTCTAATAATCCGAACTTGCAGAATATTCCGATTCGTACTGAAAGAGGCCGTCAGATTCGTAAAGCTTTTGTTGCCCGCGATGAAAACCATACTTTAATCTCTGCCGATTACTCGCAAATAGAATTAAGAATTATTGCCGCTTTGAGCGGAGAAGAAAATATGATTGCCGCTTTTAAAAACGGAGAAGACATTCACAAAGCAACTGCTGCAAAAGTTTTTGACGTGCCTTTGGATGAAGTTTCACGTGAACAAAGAAGCAATGCAAAAACTGTAAACTTTGGGATTATATACGGAGTTTCTGCTTTTGGATTAAGCAATCAAACATCATTGTCCCGCAGCGAAAGCGCCGCTTTGATCGAAGCGTATTACAAAACATACCCAAGATTAAAATCATACATCCAGGAACAAATAGAATTTGCCCGCGAAAAAGGATATGTGCAAACGATTTTAGGCCGTCGTCGTTATTTAAAAGACATCAACTCCGCAAATGCCGTAGTGAGAAGTGCTGCCGAAAGAAATGCTGTAAACGCACCAATTCAGGGAAGCGCTGCCGATGTCATTAAAATCGCAATGATCAACATTCACAAAAAACTAAAAGAAGAAAACTGGAAATCAAGAATGCTGCTTCAGGTACATGATGAGCTTGTGTTCGATGTTCACAATGATGAACTCGAGAAAATTCAGCCTATGATTAAACACGAAATGGAAAATGCATTTATGATGAGTGTTCCTTTAGATGTTGAATTAGGTTTAGGTAAAGATTGGCTAGAGGCGCATTAAAAAACTGAAATGAAAAAGAAAACAATCAAATACTCCATTGCGACAATAATTATTTTGTTTTTAGTATATCAAATTAATATTGGCCTTGCTTTGGGTATTGATACTTTTTTTATAAATCTTTTTCCTCGCACAAAATTACCAAGCAAACTTGTCGGTTATAAAAATTTATCTGAAGTAAAAAAATTCGGTAATCATGATATAACATTATTTGGAAAAAGCAAAGGATATTATCCCAATATCGACTTTCAAATACTTGAAATTTCGAAAGGAGAAATTATACTTAAAGTTATAACTAAAACAGAACCTTACGATCATGGAGGAGGAAATAAAGGTGATAACTTTTTAAACACCGTATTTAAAATGGACTCCCACGGAAACATTTCCGATACTTTAAATTATAAAACTTCATCGTCAAATCAATCCGAATTTGGCGATGTTGTTTTACTAAACAAACAAATAGTTAACAAAGATCTGCTCTATTACCAAACTTGGCCAACTGACGGAAACAAAGCAAAAAAAACTTTTATCCCTGTAAACAAAGACTTAACATGGGACACTGAAAAACTATCAAAATATTATCACGACACTATTTTACCTAATTGTATTTACTTAGACAATTTTTACGCCTGGAGAGATAAGTCAATACCTGTTGACAAAAGATCATCGATCATCTATTTTACAAACAATCAATGGTATGTATTATATGGTGTCGAATCTAAAATATCTGATAATGCACAAAAACAAAGTTTTAATCAAAACAAAAAAGTTACTAACGAAAATGCCCTTGGCAAAATACCCAACGATAAAATACTGTTTAAATATTTCCAAAAATTAGATTACAATTCAAATGTCATGGGACGAACCCAAGCGAATGACTCTTATACTTACTATTATTGGAACGGGATCGCCTTTATTAATATACTTTTTGCGAATGACACGCTAAAATTCAAAAAAGAAGATATTTTTATCGATGATTATGACACAGAAGAAAAATCAATCTATGACACCGTAAAAGACAAACAAAAAGAATTGGAAAAAAGTTTAAAATCAGAATACGGTTTTTATACTCATCCTGATTTACAATTTACTTTGATCCAGGATAAAAAAGACAATAGTTTATACCTTATTAAGAAAACAAAATAAGGTATTATAAAAAAACCATTCGTTGCAGCGAATGGTTTTTTGTTTATTTAACTTTTCTTGTCGATTCTCGTTCTTTCAACTTCGTCTTAATAACGATAGTTTCATAATCTGAAGTTTCTTCTTCTGATTCTTCTAATCGTTTGATCAATTGTTTGGCGGCAACTTCTCCAATTTCAATTCCGTGTTGACTTACAGTTGTTAGACTTGGTGATAAACGTCTCGATGCTAAAATTCCGTCAGCAAAACCTATAATCGAAATATCTTCAGGTACTTTATATCCTTTTTTCAAACTTACACGTAAAGCGGCAACTGAATCATTTTCATCCAAAGCAAAAATAGCGTCAATTTTATTATCTAAGAGCGCATCAATCTTGCTCTTCATATCTTCTTCAGAATCGGTACGAAGAATAATTTTTTCGTTTACCGGAATATTATTATCCGCTAAAGCTTTCAAATAGCCATCTGCTCTTAATTTTCCAACACTTAAATTATCTACTGAAGAAATCAGGGCAATATTTTTACATCCTAAATTGATCAAATGCTGTGTTGAATTTAAAGCCGAGTCAAAATCATCTACCACCACTTTATCACATTCTACTTCATCAGCGATACGATCAAACATTACGATTGGCGTTCCGTCATTTATAATTGCTGAAAAATGTGAATAATCCTGTAATTTCTGCGCTTCTTCAGAAACTGAAAGAATAAATCCGTCGATTGTTCCGTTGCTCAACATTTCAAGTGTATGAATTTCTTTCTCTAAAGATTCATTCGAAATACACGTAATTACATTGTATCCTTTTTTATCGGCTACTTTTTCGATACCACTAAAAACCTTTGCAAAAAAGGAGTTCAATATATTAGGTATAATTACACCGATCGTTTTGGTTTTACGATTCTTTAAATTCAGACCAATAACATTCGGTTTATAATTTTTGAGTTTGGCATACTCCTTAATCTTCACCTTCGTTTGCTCACTAATTTCCGGACTGTCATTTAACGCCTTAGAAACCGTAGACACAGAAACACCTAGTTCTTTCGCAATTTGTTTTAGAGTTGCTTTAGCTTTCATTTAAAAATAATTTTATGTAATTAATACAAATATAGTAGAATTAGCGAAAATAAAACAAAAAACACCTACCAGTATTTGAAATTATAAGGCCTTTTTTAAAATAAAAATAAAAAACCGTGATTTTTCAAAACCGTACATCATAAAATTTCGTTAATACCTTAATACATGTTATTAACCTTTTTAAAAAACCTTGATTATGAAAAACGAAGTTAAAATTCATGAGGTTGACCCTTCATTGAATAACAGAAGGAGCTTCTTAAAGCTCAGCGGCTTGGCATTAGCAGGCGCAGGTCTTGTAATAGCTGGTTGCAGCAATAACGATGATGATAATAACCAACCGGAAGACACTTCATTGCCGGGAGTTAGAAATGGTGTTTTTGATTTAGGCTCTGGAGATTTTGGAGTATTAACATATGCTTATGCTCTTGAACAACTGGAAGCTGACTTTTATACTAAAGTTGTAAACGCTACAAACTTTAACAGCGCCTTTAATGATATTGAACGTCAGATCCTAACTGATTTATATCATCACGAAGTAATTCACAGAGATTTCTTTAAAGCTGCTTTATCAGGAGCACTTCCAAATCCAAGCTCACAATTACTTCCTACATTAGCGTTTAATTATGGCTCGCTTAACTTTAACAGCCGTACAGATGTTCTTGCAACAGCAAAAGCGCTTGAAGACACTGGAGTTGCTGCTTATAACGGAGCCGGAAAACTAATTAAAAGTGCCGATTATTTACTATTAGCCGGGAAAATTGTTTCGGTAGAGGCCCGACATGCAGCTGCTATCAGAAGTTTAATCAATCCTAACTCTAAGGATTTTGCCGGCGATGATATTATAAGTACATCTACTGGCTTGGATGTTGCTAAAGATCCTTCTAAAATCCTGCCAATTGCGGGAGGCTTCATTACTACAAAATTTACTGCCAAATATTTACCTTAATCTTAACTAGCTAAAACTTAGAAATTATGAATATTTTAAAATTTATAGAAACTTTTACTGATGACAGCTTAATGAGAAGCACTGGTTCAAGAAGAGACAGTTTTAATCAGTTTGGAAACATAGGAAAAACACTGGCATACGCATCCATCCCATTTGGATTATCTGCTATGGCAAATAAGGCATTTGCAAAAGATATTACTGCAACGCCGGCAACACCAATTGGCGCCCTGCAATTTGCATTGACATTAGAATATCTGGAAAACGAATTTTACGCCATGGCATTAGACTCCGGAGTAATTCCTGCATCAGAAAATGGTGGCCGTGATTTAAAAGTGTTCCAGCAAATAGCAGCACATGAGTCCAGTCATGTTAAATTTTTGATTGCTGGACTGGGCGGATCAGGAAGTGCCAATTTTGTTGCAAAACCCACTTTTGATTTTACTGTTGGCGGAACATTTAATCCGTTTGGTGACTATCAAACCTTTTTAGCATTGGCACAAGCTTTTGAAGATACCGGCGTAAGAGCCTATAAAGGCCAGGCTGGAAACTTAATTACCACACCCGATTTATTAACTGCCGCATTACAAATACATTCTGTAGAAGCCCGTCATGCTTCAGAAGTAAGACGATTACGCGGATTAAAAGGATGGATTTCTAATGACGAGAGAGGTGCAGGAATGCCAGCAGCCACTCAAGCCGTTTACGCCGGCGAAGGAGTTACCGTACAGGCAGGATTTAATACTGCTGCTGCATTTGGAGCTGCTGCAGGATCAGAAGCTTACGATGAGCCACTTACAACACAACAAGTTGTAGATATTGCCAATTTATTTATTGTTTAACACAAATAATTCTAAATATTGAACCACCTTCGCGTTATTGTGAAGGTGGTTTTTTTTTATTGTTTTAAATATAAAACTGAAACCCTGATTTTCAGCAGATAAAATATTCTTTTCAGGTATTTGGTTTTAAAATAATTAATTGTACTTTTGCATCCCCTTTATTGGGGATGGAATGTTTAATTAAAATAATATTATGGACGCATTAAGCTACAAGACAATTTCAGCAAGCAAAGCCACTGTTACTAAAGAGTGGATTGTTGTAGACGCTGAAGGTCATAACTTAGGTCGTCTTGCTTCAAAGGTTGCAATGATCTTAAGAGGTAAGTACAAACCAAGTTACACACCGCACGTTGACTGTGGAGATAACGTAATTGTTATCAACTCAGAAAAAATTAACCTTACAGGTACAAAAATGAATGACAAAATTTACATGCGTCATACAGGTTACCCAGGAGGACAAAGAACTTTAACTGCTAAAGTATTGCAATCTAAAAACCCTGCATTATTAGTAGAAAAAGCTGTAAAAGGAATGTTACCTAAAAATAAATTAGGAGCTGAACTTTTTAGAAATCTAAATGTTGTTGTAGGTTCTGAGCACAAACAAGGAGCTCAAAAACCTAGAACTGTTAACCTAAATGATCTTAAGTAATGGGAGTTATTCACAAAATCGGTAGAAGAAAAACCGCTGTTGCACGTGTATATGTTTCTGAAGGAACAGGAAAAATCACTGTAAACAAAAAAGAATTCGCAACTTACTTTCCAACTGCAACTTTACAATACAAAGTTTTACAACCAATGTCTATGACAGAAAATGTAAACAACTTTGATGTAAAAGTAAATGTTTACGGAGGTGGGTCAACTGGTCAGGCAGAAGCTGTAAGAATGGCATTAGCACGCGTTATGTGTGAAGTAAATGCTGAAAACAGAGCTATCTTAAAACCAGAAGGTTTATTAACAAGAGATCCAAGAATGGTTGAACGTAAGAAATTCGGTCAGAAGAAAGCTCGTAAGAGATTCCAATTCTCTAAACGTTAATATTACCTGTCTTGTTCAATTAGGACAAGACATGATCAATTATTTATTGAAATTAAAAAACACAGTTGTTGTTGCTCTCCTATCGAGGTAGGAAATAGTTTAGCATCTAAATGAAACTGGGATTGAAATATTAAAAGATTGAATAATTTAAAAATTACATACTGAAATTTTTAAATCTTTGAATTTTTAAATCATTGAATCCAAAACGGGACATTGCTAATCAACAGAACGTAAACTAGTACAAAAATGGCAAACAAAATAGAAGTAAAAGACTTACTAGAAGCAGGTGTTCACTTTGGACACATGACTAGAAAATGGGATCCGAATATGGCCCCATACATTTATATGGAGCGTAATGGTATTCACATTATCAATCTATATAAAACTGCAGCAAAAATTGAAGAGGCTAATGAAGCTTTGAAAAAAATCGCTGCATCAGGTAGAAAAATCTTATTCGTAGCTACCAAAAAACAAGCAAAAGACATCGTTGCTGAAAAAGCAAAAGCTGCAAACATGCCTTACATCACTGAAAGATGGCCTGGTGGAATGCTAACTAACTTTGTAACTATCAGAAAGGCAGTTAAAAAAATGTCTTCTATTGATAAAATGAAGAAAGATGGTACTTTCATGACGTTATCTAAAAAAGAGCGTTTGCAAGTTGATCGTCTACGTGCGAAACTAGAGAAAAACTTAGGTTCAATTGCTGACATGTCTAGACTACCAGCTGCATTGTTCGTAGTAGATATCAAAGCTGAACATATCGCAATAAAAGAAGCACAAAAATTAAACATTCCAGTTTTCGCAATGGTTGATACGAATTCTGACCCAAGAGAGGTTGATTACGTTATTCCTGCAAATGATGATGCTTCTAAATCAATTGACAAAATTTTATCTTTAGTTACTGCTGCTGTAATCGACGGTCTATCTGACAGAGGCTCTGACAAAGAAACTGAAGCTACA
This sequence comes from Flavobacterium aquidurense, assembly GCF_002217195.1. Lineage (NCBI taxonomy): Bacteria > Pseudomonadati > Bacteroidota > Flavobacteriia > Flavobacteriales > Flavobacteriaceae > Flavobacterium > Flavobacterium aquidurense. Next base: position 46,060 of record NZ_MUGR01000010.1, read on the forward strand.
ACAGAAGAAGCTGCTGCTCCTGCTGCTGTAGAAGCTGCGCCTGCTGCACCAGCTGTTGAAGCTGCTGCACCTGCAACTGAAGAATAAATCAAATTTAAATTCCAAATTTTAAATTCCAAATTCCAAATACAAAATTAAAAACGTTATGTTGATAATTTAATAAAATTGGAGTCTGGGATTTAGAAGATGGAATTTTTACTTTTAACATTAAAATTCAAAATATTATGGCAACAATTACTGCTGCAGACGTAAATAAATTAAGACAAACTACAGGTGCCGGAATGATGGACTGTAAAAAAGCTTTAGTTGAAGCTGATGGTGATTTCGATAAAGCGATACAAAACCTTAGAGAAAAAGGACAAAAAGTTGCTGCTAACCGTTCTGACCGTGAGTCTTCTGAAGGAGCTGCTGTTTCTTTTATCAATGCTGACAATACTAAAGGAGCTATCATCACTTTAAACTGCGAAACTGATTTCGTAGGTAAAAATGAGGCTTTCGTAACTTTGGCTAAAGAATTAGTAGAAAGAGCTATTAACTTCTCTTCTAAAGAAGAATTCTTAGCTTCAGATTTTAACGGAATTACTGTTGCTGAAAAATTAATCGAGCAAACTGGTGTTATCGGTGAAAAAATCGAAATCGGTGGTTTTGAAATTTTAGAAGGTGCTTTCGTTGGATCTTATGTTCACGTTAACAAAATTGCTGCATTAACTGCAATTTCTGCTGCAATTCCTAATGCTGACGTTTTAACTAAAGATGTTTCTATGCAAGTTGCTTCTATGGGAGCTGACACATTATCTTACAAAGATTTTGATCCTGCTTTCGTTGAATCTGAACTTGCTGCTCGTATTGCTGTAATCGAAAAAGATAATGAAGAAGCTAAACGTTTAGGAAAAACTTTAAAAAATGTTCCTAAATATATTTCTTTCTCTCAATTGACTGAAGAAGTTTTAAAACAAGCTGAAGAAGATGCTAAAGCTGAATTAAAAGCTGAAGGTAAACCAGAACAAATTTGGGATAAAATTATTCCTGGAAAAGTGCAACGTTTCATCTCTGACAACACTACTTTAGATCAAGAGAAAGCTTTGTTAGATCAAAACTTTATCAAAGACGATAGTAAAAAAGTTGGTGATTACGTTAAAGGATACAACGTTGAAATCACAGGTTTCAAAAGAGTTACTTTAGGTTAATATATTATTTCAATACAAAAAGCCCGAATATTAATTTATTCGGGCTTTTTTTTGTTTTAGTAATTATTGTCTTCGCTTAGGTTTATAAGATTAATAAAGAGGCCGTAATTTAAAGTTTACATCAGAACAGGAAAAATTTACCAAAGTATTTTACTTGTAAACTTACCGAAATAGCCCATGGTTGAAAACACGGGCTATGTTTGAAGATATAAATCAAATTAGGTAACAACTTTAAAATTGAGCTTTCACAAAAGTTCCTTACACCCTTGGTTTCAAACTTTGACAAAGTCTAACAAATCTGATAAACTTGTTACTAAAATCTATAATCCACAAAATCTATAATCCACAAAATCTGTGACCAAAAACTCAACCCCAAACTCCAAAAAAAATCCCCGAATAATTACATTATCCGGGGATTTCAATTTAGAAATTTAATCTTATTATTTTTTATCCTTAATCGGGAAATTTCTCGCACGCATTAAAGCATCAGACTTAGGAGCTCTTCTTCTGAAGTTCTCATAAGCTTTCTCCTGATCAATAGTATTTCCTACGCTAAAAATATCATCATAAAGACGTTTCGCCACTTCTTTATCATACGGTCCTTTTCCTTCAGTAAAAGCTTCCCAGGCATCTGCATTGATTACATCCGCCCATAAATAACTGTAATATCCTGCAGCATATCCATCTCCTGAGAAAATATGTCCGAATTGAGGAATTCTATGACGCATCACAATCTCTGATGGCATATGAAGCGCATCTAAAGTTTCTTTTTCGAATTTATGAGGATCAATAGTTTCTGTTGCCAGGTGTAATTTCATGTCGATTAATGAACTTGAAATCGTTTCTACAGTAGAAAAACCTTCACCAAAATTAGATGCTTTTTCAATTCTGTCTACTAATGATTGTGGTAACGGCTGATTGGTTTTATAATGCAAAGCAAACTTATTCAATACTTCAGGAGTCGCCAGCCAGTGCTCTAATAATTGCGAAGGAAACTCTACATAATCTCTTGCAACATTTGTTCCTGATAAACTAGGATACGTTACATTAGAACATAATCCGTGAAGCGCATGTCCAAATTCATGAAACAAAGTTGTTGCATCTTCCCAGGAAATTAAAACCGGCTCATTTGCAGCTCCTTTAATAAAGTTACAATTGTTCGAAACGATTGTAAGAACTTCACCGTCCATTTTCTGCTGATCGCGATACGCATTCATCCAGGCACCAGAACGCTTTCCTGCACGTGCATAAGGATCGAAATACCATAATCCAATCACTTTACCTGTAATCTTATTACTTACTTCCCAAACACGCACATCAGGATGATATACCGGAACATTTGTAATTTGTTTAAAGTTTAAATTAAACAATTCTCCCGCAACCCAAAACATACCTTCACGTAAGTTCTCTAATTGCAGATAAGGCTTCACTTCATTTTGATCTAAATCGTATTTTGCTTTTCTTACTTTCTCAGCATAGTAACGATAATCCCAAGGCTGAATTTTAAATTTACCACCTTCAGCATCTACAATCTTCTGCATTTCAGCAACATCCAAATGTACTTTTTCTACAGCAGGTTCCCATACTGACAACATTAAATCTAATGTCTTCTTAGGATCTTTCGCCATTTTGTTAGACAAACTCCAATCAGCAAAAGTAGGAAACCCTAATAATTTTGCTTTTTGAGTACGCAATTGCAAAATAGTAACAAGGGTTGAGTTGTTATCGTTTGCATTACCATTATCACCACGTTTCACAAAAATGTCAAATGCTTTTTCTCTTAACTCTCTGCGAGTTGAGAAAGTTAAAAATGGTTCAATAGACGAACGTGTATTAGCCACGCAGCCCATAACATCTAATTTTCTGCTTTTTGCTTCAGCGATTGCAGCATTTTTTACTTCAGCCGGCAAACCGTCAAAATCGCTTTCTGTTTTTAAGGCTACATATTGATTGTGCTCTTCTGCTAATAAATTTTGGCTGAATTTAGTAAATAGACTTGCTAATTCCTGATTGATCTTAGCTACTTTTTCTTTGTCTTTTTCATTCAATTTAGCACCCTCACGAACAAAATCAGTATAATACAACCAGATTAAACGCTGCTGCTCACTGGTCAGTTTCTTACTGTCTTTTGAGTTATACAAAGCTTCTATTCTAGTAAATAGTTTTTTGTTTTGTAAAACTTTGTCATTGAACGCAGATAGTTTTGGAGACATTTCTGTTTCTACAGCGTCAAATTCCGGAGTACTTAATGTAGAGCCGTAAATCCCGTAAACAGTATAAATTCTGGACATTGTTTTACCTGAGCGCTCTAAAGCCGCTATGGTATTATCAAAAGTTGCTGCTTTTGGATTGTTTGCAATAACATCAACCTCGTTCAGTTTTTCCTGAATCGCAAATTGAATCGCAGGCTTAAAATCCGAAACTTTGTACTCATTAAAAGCAGGAACTCCTCCGTAAGGTCCCGTCCACTTTTTAAGCAATGGATTATTGGAATTGGTTTGTGCGTTGGCCGCAAATAAAGTTGTTCCCATGAGAAAAATTGTCATTAATTTTTTCATTATCATTAATTTGATTTAATAGATTATTGTTTCAAATGTAACTAAAAATGAGCATTCAAAAAGAAATTTTAACTTTCTGATTGTCGTTAAGATGAACTTTAATTTAATCCCATCTGTCTTAAGTTATAGAGAAATAGTTTAAATTTGGCAGATCATTTACCACTCACATGTTTAAAACCCGAAAAGAAATTGTTTTTGTAGTTCTGGCAGGCATATTTATAACGAATGCCGTTGTAGCTGAACTTATTGGAGGAAAATTAATTCAAGTTGGACCTTTTGTAATGAGTATCGGTATTTTGCCCTGGCCGGTAGTTTTTCTGACTACTGACCTGATCAATGAATACTTTGGTGAAAAAGGAGTTAAGAAATTATCTTTTATAACTGCTTGCCTGATCGCATACGCTTTTTTAATATTATTTATGGCCATTGTCATTCCGGCCGCAAAAGGAATAAGTCCCGTAAATGACGAGCAGTTTCAAGCTGTATTCGGACAAAGTATGTGGATAATTATAGGCAGTCTGATTGCTTTTATGGTATCTCAGTTAATCGATGTCTGGATATTCTGGTTCTTTAAAAGACGTACCGGAGAAAGAAAAATATGGCTTAGAACTACGGGATCAACTGTAATCTCGCAATTATTTGATTCTTTTATTGTTCTAGGTATTGCTTTCTGGTTACCGGGAAAAATTAACTTTGATACCTTTCTTTCGTCAGCTTTAATTGGATATACTTTTAAACTATCAATAGCCGTTCTATTGACTCCGCTTATTTATGCCGGGCATCATATGATTAAAAAATATCTCGAAAAAGACACTATTAAAGAGCAAAAAGAAGATTCTAACGAATGAAAAAACAAAATCTAATCTTAGTATTAATTCTACTATCATTCTGCTTCTTCAGCTGTAATAAAAACGATCGGGAAAAATTATTCAAATCTACGACAACAATTTCTGATAAGATAAAAAACATCTCAAAGAGCACTGTAGAAACGATAACAGCCGTTAAAGATTCTATTGCAAAAACGATATTACCCAACAAAATTAAAAACGATAAAACTGTTAGCGAAGAAGCAAAAACTACGAAAGACAGTACCGACACAGGAACTTTGGACAATGAAAAACTAAAAGGTTTCAGCTATCTCAGAAAACTACTTTCGACTTGTAAAACGGGAGAAACATTAACCCAAAAAGAATTAATCGAAAATCATAACATTCCTAAAGAAGGCGTCAAGCTCATAAAAAGCATTACAAAAACTGCCGAAGATGAAATTGACATCAAATGGAAATCTACCTGGTTTATTGAAAAAGTATCAGATGCCAAGTTTACAGATGCCCGAATGAAAATTAAGTTCGAAGCCAATAAAATGTACACTTCAGGAAAAGCAATTGGGATCAAATACAACAAAAAGATTTACAACGACTTAATCATCGTAGGAACTTCAGCATACATTCCTTCCGTAAAGGGGTATCATTGGAAAATAGGAAAACAATGGAAAACGAAAATAAAATAAGATGCGGTTGGTGTTCTTCCAGCGATTTATATAAAAAATACCATGACGAAGAATGGGGTGTTCCTGTTTATGACGATGCCTCTTTGTTCGAATTTCTGATTTTAGAAACTTTTCAGGCAGGTTTAAGCTGGATCACCATTTTAAACAAAAGAGAAAACTTCAGAGTTGCTTTTGATCATTTCGATTATAAAAAAATAGCCCATTATCCTGAAGAAAAAATTGAATCCCTTTTGCAAGACAGCGGAATCATTCGCAATAAACTTAAAATTCGCGCGACCATTTCGAACGCTCAGGCCTTTATGAAAGTACAGGAAGAATTTGGAAGTTTCTCTGATTATATCTGGAAATTTACCAACGGGAAACCAATCGACAACAACCCAAAAACATTAAAAGACGTCCCTGCCACTACTCCACTTTCAGACGAAATTAGCAAAGACCTAAAAAAAAGAGGCTTTAAATTCGTAGGCTCAACCGTAATTTACGCTCAAATGCAAGCTACCGGAATGGTCAACGATCATATCGAAGATTGTTTTACCCGAAAGGGAAAATAGTCGCAGTTTTTAGTCTCAGTTTTCAGTTTTTTTCACAACCGGAACCTGGAACCTGAAATTTTTTTAAACTTCCATACAAAAATTACCTATATTTGCGTCACACTTTAGGGGTGTCTGCTAATAAGCAGGCTGAGATTTTACCCTCTGAACCTGATCTAGTTCATACTAGCGTAGGGAAAAGTAAGATGACTTCTGCGCGCATTTTTATGCGCAATTGTAGCCATTCCTAAAGTATAACTGTATACTAAATTCAAAAGGAATGGAACTAAAAATCAACCAACAAATCAAACAATTCAATGCTGAATCGCTAAGCGTTCAATCATTGCTCGATCTCGAAATTCCCCACAAACAAAACGGAATCGCCGTTGCCATTAACAATACCGTTGTTCCAAAAATAAACTGGAACCAACATCTCGTACACGAAACTGACGAAATTTTAATTATTTCAGCAACGCAAGGAGGATAATAAGACTGCCTAAACGGGCTATCCGTTGCAAGTCCGCAGTCGTCAACCAAAAAAATATAGTCTTAGCAAAGCTTCCGCTGGTCGCTTTCCTAATCCTTATTTTTTACGGTTTTCTTCTTTACGGGCTTTCCACTTCTATCCCTGGCAGAAAAAATAAATTCCAATTTCCAATTTCATATCAGACGTAGACGCACTGCTGCGCGCCTTTACAATAACTTATAACTCATAACTTCTTTTCTTATGACTAACGAAGAAAAAATTTCCAGAACCCCTTTTCCAAACTCCAAAAAAATATACGTAAAAGGTGAAATTCACCCAATCGAAGTGGCCATGCGCGAAGTAATCCTTAGCGATACCAAACTTTCTAATGGCGGAATCGAGAAAAATCCACCTGTAACTATTTACGACACTTCCGGACCTTACACAGATCCAAATATCGAAATTGACATTCGTAAAGGATTACCAAGATTAAGAGAACAATGGATTCTAGACCGAAATGATGTCGAAATCCTAAACGAAATCACATCAGATTACGGGCAAACCAGATTGAAAGATGAAAGTTTAAACCATCTTCGTTTCGAGTACTTACATCAGCCTAAAAGAGCCAAAAACGGTGCGAACGTAACGCAATTGTATTACGCCAAACAAGGCATCATTACTCCGGAAATGGAATATATCGCGATTCGTGAAAACCAGCGCATTGAACTTTTAAACGAGCAAACCAAAGCCATGCAATGCCAGCACAACGGACATAGTTTTGGAGCCAACACACCAAAAAGCAAAATTACTCCCGAATTTGTTCGCAGCGAAGTTGCCTGCGGAAGAGCCATAATACCCAACAATATCAACCATCCCGAAAGCGAACCCATGATTGTGGGACGCAATTTTTTAGTAAAAATAAACGCCAATATCGGGAACAGCGCAGTTACATCAAGCATCGAAGAAGAAGTCGAAAAAGCAGTTTGGGCTTGCCGTTGGGGAGCTGACACCATTATGGATTTATCTACGGGGAAAAACATCCATGAAACCAGAGAATGGATTATTCGAAATTCTCCGGTTCCAATTGGTACCGTTCCTATCTATCAGGCTTTAGAAAAAGTAAAAGGAATCGCCGAAGATTTAACCTGGGAAGTTTTCCGCGATACTTTAATAGAACAGGCAGAACAAGGTGTTTCATACTTTACGATTCATGCAGGAGTTCTGTTACGTTACATTCATTTAACTGCTGATCGTGTTACCGGAATCGTTTCGCGTGGCGGATCGATCATGGCAAAATGGTGTTTATTTCATCACAAAGAAAACTTTCTATACACCCACTTCGAAGAAATTTGCGAAATCATGAAACAATATGATGTTGCTTTTTCTCTTGGAGATGGTTTACGTCCCGGATCTATTGCAGATGCCAACGACGCCGCTCAATTTGCAGAGCTTGAAACTTTGGGAGAACTAACCAAAATTGCCTGGAAACATGATGTTCAGGTTTTCATCGAAGGTCCGGGTCATGTACCAATGCATATGATCAAGGAGAATATGGACAAACAATTAGAACATTGCCATGAAGCTCCATTTTATACTTTAGGGCCTTTAACTACAGATATTGCACCAGGTTACGATCATATTACATCGGCCATTGGAGCAGCTATGATTGGCTGGTATGGCTGTGCGATGTTGTGCTATGTTACACCAAAAGAGCATCTTGGCCTACCCAATAAAAAAGATGTAAAAGACGGTGTTATCACGTATAAAATTTCTGCTCATGCTGCCGACTTGGCCAAAGGTCATCCGGGTGCACAATATCGCGATAATGCCTTGAGTAAAGCACGTTTCGAATTCCGCTGGGAAGATCAGTTTAACCTTTCTCTAGATCCCGATACAGCACGAGAGTTTCACGACGAAACCCTTCCGGCAGATGGTGCAAAAGTCGCTCATTTCTGCTCGATGTGCGGACCAAAATTCTGTTCGATGAAAATATCTCAGGAAATTCGTGATGTCGCTGCAGCTGAAAAAGGCATGCAGGAGAAATCAGAGGAGTTTATTGAGCAAGGGAAAGAGATTTATATATAGTGAAAGGGTTTCTGTAAAATGTGAGATGGCTCAAATTTACATCTCACATTTCACACTTTCACAAAAAACATGTTACCACCATGATCGTAATTACAAATCCCGCTTCTATTGCAAATGAAATCAGCATTCTCGAATCTTTATTTGAAGAAGGATTGTCTTTGCTTCATATTCGGAAACCTGATTTTTCTGAGCTTGAAATGGCGCAATATATTCATCAGATAAGATTGGAATTTCGTTCTAACTTGGCTTTGCACAGTCATCACGAATTAGCGGCGGATTTTGGAATTAAACGAATTCATTTTTCTGAGAAAACGAGAAAAGAAAATCTTAATGTTATTGAAGGGTTTTCAAAATACTGTATATCAACATCAACACATTCTATTGAAGATTTTAACGCTTTAGAAAATGATTTTGATTACGCCTTTCTAAGTCCTGTTTTCCAAAGTATCTCTAAACAATATTATTATCCTAAAGAAAATCTTTTTAAATCTTTAAAATCACGAATAAATTATAAAACAAAAGTGATCGCTTTAGGCGGAATTGATGCTGAAAACATCAAAGAAACACTAGAAAACGGTTTTGATGATGTAGCACTTTTAGGAACAATCTGGAATAATGAAAACCCAATAAAACAATTCAAATTATGTCTACAAATCGTCCAATCGCACTTAGTATAGCAGGTTTTGACCCAACTGGCGGCGCTGGTGTTTTGGCCGATATCAAAACATTTGAGCAGCATCAGGTGACCGGATTTGCCATTACAACCGCGAATACCATTCAGACTGAAAATGAGTTTTTTGAAATTGAATGGACTGATTTGAGTTTTGTTCTTCGATCAATTGAAACATTGTTTAAAAGGTATAATATTCAATCAGTGAAAATTGGGATTGTTCCTTCGTTAGATTTTTTAAACCAAATTCTTTCAGTTATAAAAGCAGTATCACCAACTACACAAATTGTTTGGGATCCCGTTTTAAAATCGACTACAGCATTTGAATTCATGAATATGGATAATCAATTGGATTTGAATAAAATGCTATCCATAATTGATTTGATTACGCCCAACTATAATGAAGCTGAAATCTTATTTCCAGGTTTTATTTCGAATCAACTTTCGCTTAAAAATGAAATCTCCACTTCTGTTTTATTAAAAGGCGGGCACAATCCTATTGAAATTGGAACTGATCGATTATTTCTAAAAGATGAAATTATCGATTTACTTCCGTCTAATAAAAAATGCTTCGAAAAACATGGTTCCGGCTGCGTATTATCATCTGCCATCGCCTCAAATCTGGCTTTAAATCAAACGCTAACAGAAGCTTGTAAAAATGCGAAAACCTACATAGAAAAATTCCTGAGTTCAAATTCAACTTTAATCGGATATCATTATGTATAACAAATTACAGTACATCTCACAAGGCAATACAATCGAAGAACAATTGTACAATATTCATCAGGCATTAGATGCTGGCTGTGATTGGGTACAAATGCGATTTAAAAATCAATCAACCAAAGATACTTTTGCTTTAGCAGAAGCAGTAAAATTTTTGTGCGAAGAATATCTCGCCAATTTTATTGTAAATGACAATCTCTATCTCGCTCAGCAAATTGCCGCTGACGGAGTTCATTTAGGTTTAACCGATATGAATATTGCCGAAGCGAGAGCTATTTTAGGCAGCACGAAAATCATTGGAGGAACGGCAAATACTTTTGAAGATATCGAAAATCATATTAAAAATGGCTGCGATTATATTGGATTAGGCCCATTCCGATTTACCAGTACAAAAGAGAAATTAAGTCCCATTTTAGGATTATCAGGATATGTTGCTATTATTGAAAAGATGAAAAACAGCAATCTCACAACTCCTGTTTATGCTATTGGAGGAATTACATTAAATGATATAAATCCGTTAATGGAAACTGGAATTCATGGTATTGCTATTTCCGGAATGATTACAGAAACTGATTACAAAAAGAAATTAATTCAACAACTAAACGAAAAGTTATATGCAAACGTCATTGTTTAAAATTGGAGACAAAACCCTAACCTCCCGTCTATTTTTAGGAACCGGAAAATTTGGTTCTAACCTTGAAATGGAAGATTCGATTTTAGCCTCAGGAAGTGAGTTGGTGACTGTTGCCCTGAAACGCATCGATTTAGAAACCGAAACCGATGCTATTTTATCGCATTTACAACACCCAAATATTCATTTATTACCTAATACTTCCGGTGCGAGAAATGCCAAAGAAGCCATTTTTGCTGCACAATTGGCCAGAGAAGCACTAGAAACAAATTGGCTAAAACTAGAAATTCATCCCGATCCAAAATATTTAATGCCGGATCCTATCGAGACTTTAAAAGCAACGGAAGAACTCGCGAAACTTGGATTTTTTGTCCTGCCGTATATACACGCCGATCCTGTTTTGTGCAAACATTTAGAGAATGCAGGAACTACCGCCGTCATGCCTTTAGGCTCACCAATTGGAAGCAACAAAGGCTTAAAAACTATTGACTTTTTAGAGATAATAATCGAACAAAGCAATGTACCTGTTATAATAGACGCCGGAATTGGCTCACCATCTGACGCTGCAAAAGCAATGGAAATTGGCGCTGATGCTGTTTTGGTCAATACTGCAATTGCCGTAGCCGGAAACCCGAAACTAATGGCTGATGCTTTTAAGGAAGCGGTTATTGCAGGCCGAAAAGCTTTTGAAGCTAAGATTGCTACTCAGCAGAATTATGCGGTGGCTTCTAGTCCTTTGACATCATTTTTGTATGAATAATGTATCTAACCGCAAAGTTCGCAAGGTTTTTACACAAAGTTCGCTAAGCTTTGCGAACTCTTCGTCAAAAATAAAGAAACCCAAAGCTTAGCGAACTTTGCGTAAACCTTAGCGCTCTTTGCGGTAAAAAACCACAATTCAAATGAAAACATTCAAATCAGTTTTTGAAAACTACGATTGGGATACCATTCAATCTAAAATATACAAAACAACTTCTCAGGATGTCGAACGAGCTTTGGCAAAAACCAAACGCAATCTTGATGACTTTTTAGTTTTGATCTCCCCAATTGCTCAAAATTATCTGGAGCAAATGGCACAACAATGTCATGAAATCACCAAAAAACGCTTTGGGAAAACCATTCAAATGTATGTCCCGTTATATTTAAGCAACGAATGCCAAAATATCTGCACGTACTGCGGCTTTAGTTTAGACAATAAAATCAAACGAAAAACACTTTTAGATTCTGAGATTAAAATTGAGACAGAAGCTTTAAAAGACCTTGGTTTTGATCACGTTTTATTGGTAACCGGAGAAGCAAATTATACCGTAAACATTAATTATTTTCTAAATGCGATTGCTTTAATAAGAGAGCAATTTTCAATTATTTCGGTCGAAGTGCAGCCTCTTTCTACAGAAGACTATGAGCGTTTACATGAAGCTGGTGTATATTCGGTTTTAGTGTATCAGGAAACGTATCATCAGGAAGTATATAAAAAATACCATACTAAAGGTAAAAAATCAAACTTCGATTACAGGCTAGAAACTCCTGATCGAATTGGAACCGCAGGAATTCATAAAATAGGGTTGGGCGTTTTATTGGGGTTAGAAGATTGGCGAACAGACAGTTTCTTTAATGCTTTACATCTGGATTATCTCCAAAAAAAATATTGGCAGACTAAATACTCTGTTTCATTTCCCAGATTACGTCCGGCAGAAGGCATTATAGAGCCCAATTTTATTATGGATGATAAAGACCTCACGCAACTTATTTGTGCGTATCGTCTTTGGAATGAAGATCTTGAAATCTCCATTTCGACCCGAGAAAATGAAAAATTCAGAAACAACATTATCCCAATTGGAGTTACAAGTATGAGCGCGGGATCTAAAACCAATCCGGGTGGCTATGTAGTTGATCCGCAATCATTGGAACAATTTGAAATAAGCGATGAACGCTCCGCAAAAGAAATCGCGCAAATTATAACCGATTCAGGCTACGAACCCGTTTGGAAAGATTGGGACAAATGTTATGGGTAAGGAAATTCCAATAATCTAAAATCTAAAATCAACACTTTAAAATCAACAAATGAGCATCATACAAGAATTCCTCCGTTACAACAGGCAAACTATATTACCCGAAATTGGTGACGAAGGTCAGGGAAAACTAAAAAGAGCAAAAGTTTTGGTCATTGGCGCGGGTGGTTTGGGTTGCCCGATTCTGCAATATATTTCGACTGCCGGAGTTGGTTTTATTGGAATTATTGATTTTGATAAAATTGAAATCCACAACTTACACAGACAGATCTTGTATACTGAAAATGAAATTGGACAGGAAAAAGCTTTAGTTGCCAAAGAAGTCGTTTCAAAACTAAATCCGCTGATTGAAGTACTTGCAATTCCGGAAAAACTGACTGCTGAAAATGCCAATCACATTATTCAGCAATATGATATTGTCGTAGATGGTTCGGATAATTTTACAACGCGTTATCTGGTTAATGACACTTGTGTTGCGCTACAAAAACCATTAGTTTACGGAAGTATTCTAAAGTTCGAAGGGCAAATTGCAGTTTTTAATCACAACGGAAGTAAAAACTTACGCGATCTGTTTCCCGAAATGCCGGATCCAAAAGATGTTCCGAATTGTAATCTGAATGGTGTTTTAGGAACTTTACCAGGGATTATTGGTACTATGATGGCACACGAAACCCTAAAATTAATTTTGGAATTACCGACTTTAAAAAATGAGCTAGTGCTGTTTAACACTTTAAACTGGAACTTTACAAAACTGAATTTTTAAAAGATAATTTCATCGCCAACATTGATAATTCCTGAATTTAAACTCACAATATTTGTCCCAAATAAAACGGAATTATTGACAACCCGGTATTTACTTAAGGTTTTGAGCGGTTCTTTTTTTAATTTACCATTTTCAGGATCATTATTGACCATAATACATCTTCCGCAAGGTTTTACGTTTTTAAATTGCACATCCCCAATTTTAAAAGTTGTAAAATCATCTTCTTCATGAGGAACTTCGGTGCTTATTACAATATTGGGGCGAAATCTTAAAATGGTGATTTTATCTGCTAGTTTTTCATTTAGAGAATCCAAACTTTGACTTCCTATCATCAAATAAGGATAGCCATCGGCCAGACTTACATTGAAGATTTCTTTTAGTCGGGAACTCTCATGTTTTCGATCTCCGGGTTTAATAATTTTAACCAATTTACATTCAAAACCCAATTGCTCACTGAACCATTTTGAAGTCGACTCATTCACTTCGACCACCTCACTTTTATCATCCCAAACATTTACCTGTACAGGATTATCTAAATGCTCGTAAGCAGAAAATTCATGCTTTTGCTCCTGAAAAGTAATGCTTATTTTTCCATCTGAAATTTGTGGATAAAACTGACTTAAAATTCGATGTTCCCTTTGTGTGATAAATTGATTTTCAGCATCAATCAACATCCATCTGCGGTCGTTTTCGAATCCCATTTCTTCAGCAAAAGCTTGCTGGCAACTAATTCCGGCTAAACTTTTTATCGGGTAGATATAAATTTCTTTTACACTGTAAACTGCACTCATTATTCCTTATTTTCTACAATAGACATAAATTCTTCACGATCGATTTCGCGACAGCCTAAACTCTCTAAATGCGGGTTGTAAACCTGACAATCCAGAAGTTTATAATTCTCATTTTTCAACTGATTTACCAAAGCAATAAAAGCGACTTTGGAAGCATTTGAGACTTTAGAAAACATACTTTCTCCACAAAAAACATGTCCCAGATCAATTCCGTATAAACCGCCAACCAGAACCTCATCCTGCCAAACCTCAACAGATTTCGCAACGCCTTCTTCATGGAGTTTACAATACGCATCGATCATTTCGTTTGAAATCCAGGTTCCGTTTTGACCATCGCGTTTTATGTTCTGGCAATTCGAAATAACATCTCTGAAATTTTGATTCAAGGTAACCTTAAACTGATTTCTGTTCAGGATATTACGCATGCTTTTGGACACAATTAATTCATCTAAAAACAAAACCATTCTGGGATCCGGTGACCACCAAAGAATGGGATCTCCTTCGTTAAACCAAGGGAAAATGCCGCTTTTATAAGCCAATTTCAATCGTTCCGGTTCTAAATCGCCGCCAATAGCAAGAATTCCTTCTTCATCAGCCTCTGAAACCGGCGGGAAAAATAAATCGTTGAATACGTAGTACATTTTTTAAATTCCAAAATTTTTAAATTCTAAACGCTTTGAGGGTCTAATAAAAACTGAGAGTAAAAAACAAAATTCCAAACTCCAATTGCATATTTATGAATTGGAATTTGGAATTTGACTCTTGGATTTTAAACCTTTTTTTAGAAAGGTAAATCGTCCGGTTCGTCTTCGTTTAAGTTTGTAGCCGGAGCAAAAGCTGCTGCTGCTGGCATAGCCGGAGTTTGTCCAGGACCTTCTGGTGCTACTCTTTCGATTCTCCAACCTTGAATACTATTGAAATATCTGGTTTCTCCTTGTGGATTAACCCATTCTCTTCCTCTTAAATTGATAGAAACTTTTACTGCCTCACCTTGTTTGTAGCTACTTAATAAATCGCATTTATCTTGTGTAAATTCGATCAAAATATGCTGTGGATACTGCTCATCTGTGGTAACAACCAACTCTCTTTTTTTGAATGCAGCACTAACTTGTTGCTCTGGGTTCACCACTTTTACTTTTCCTGTAACTTCCATCTTCTTCTATATTAATTATTGTTTCTTTTCTATTTTTTTTGCTAAAAGCACTTTCCAGGCCGAAGAGATATCATCATTATCAAGATACCTTTTGGCTTCTAAATGTATTTTTTCCTGATCATCGGAGCTTAAGACTCCTTTGACAGAAAAGTTTTCTTTCACAAATATACTAACTTCTTCTGTTGTAGGCAAGGCTTCAATGTTACCTAATTTTCCAAGATCATTTCCGCTAAAAACGGGGCTTTGCCTGATATAATTTGGAATCACATCTACTCCAACTCCTAATGTTGTCAAGGGTTTTGGCACTTCAAAAAGTCCTTCATTGGATCTTGAATACCAGTTACTTCCCAATCTCGAAACCAGATCAATTTTGTGCTGATCTATTGCTCCGTTTTCATCTAAAACAGCTTCATGAATATGAATTTTTACCACTTCACAAAGAATCAGATTTCCCGCTCCGCCCTGATCTCCTAACGGAATAATCTGCGTGACTTTGCATTCAAACTGCACCGGAGACTCTTTTACCCGATACGGTTTTACTAAATCTGACGGGATTTGTGTTAATCCGGCTTTTATAAATTCATTCACTCCTTCGCCATATTCTGTACTGGCTAATGAAGTTTGCTGTACCAAATCATAATTGACTACATTAATGACAACTTCGCGTGTTGCTTCGGCATTAACTAATGTATGTTTTACCGTATTGTCGCGTACACGGCGTGCCGGCGAAAAAATCAGAATTGGCGGATTGGCACTGAACACATTAAAGAAACTAAAAGGCGATAAATTCGGAATTCCCTTTGCACTTATTGTACTGGCAAAAGCAATTGGTCTTGGTCCGATGGCACTCTGCAGGTAACCATGCAATTTTGCCGTTGGTATCTCTTTTGGATCGATGCTAATCATATTTTTTCTTTTTAACCGAATCTCATTTCGGTAACTGCAAAAGTATAGAAATCGTTTCTGTCAGAGAAATAGTTTTAGATTTAAAAACAAAAAATCTTTAAAGGCTTACAAAATATTAAATGTGTTTATTTCGTTATATTTATACCACAAAAAATATTTTATGTCTTTTTCCGAAAGAAGAAATACAACCCGCTGGATTATCGTTTTCATTTCCTTTTTAATCATCACTTTGATTCTCTGGAACACTTATACTTTTTTTCAAATTTTTAAAAATGAAGAAAGACTTAAAATGAACCTTTGGGCAAATGCGCAAAAAACATTAATCAATGCCGATGAAAATACGGATCTGGATTTACCTCTTGATATTTTAAACAACAATACCTCTGTACCTGTCATGCTCACGATGTATGACAAAGTGATAAGTTCTGTAAATGTTCCTGAAGAAATTCTTGCAGACAAAAAAAATCACTCTCGTATTTAAAAAATCTAAAGAACGAAAACGAACCTATTGTTATTGAATATGCTCCCGGAAAACACCAGCAGGTCTATTATGGAAATTCGGCTTTAATCAATAAACTTAAATATTATCCGGTTGCTTTATTGCTGATCATCTTTTTATTTGGTGCCTTGATTTACAACTTTTATAAAAGCACCAAAATGGCGACTCAAAATAAACTTTGGGCAGGAATGGCAAAGGAAACCGCACATCAGATCGGGACACCTTTATCTTCTTTGATAGGCTGGGTTGAGATTTTAAAAACTGAAGATATTGATCCCTCCATAACATTAGAAATAGAAAAAGACATTGAACGCTTACAGACTATCACAGATCGTTTTTCTAAAATTGGTTCTGTTCCTGTTTTAGAAGAACATGATATTACTGCTGAAACGCTGCATACTTACGAGTACCTGCAATCCCGTTTTTCTAAACAGGTTACTTTCTCTTATCATGGTACAAAAGAACCAATATTGGTAATGATAAACCCAACATTGCACAGTTGGACTATCGAAAATCTGGTAAAAAATGCAATCGATGCGATGAAGGGAAAGGGAAGTTTGGATCTTCAAATTGAACAAGATGCAAATCATGTAAAAATAAATGTGAAAGATTCCGGAACCGGAATTTCTAAAAACCAGTATAAATCGATTTTCGAACCTGGTTTTACCACTAAAAAACGCGGTTGGGGATTAGGCCTTTCTTTGACCAAACGAATTGTGGAAGAATACCACGGTGGAAAAATAAAAGTTTTACATTCTGAAATTGGAAAAGGAACTACTTTTCAGATTTTACTAAATAAAAAAGTGCAGTAAATCGCTTTACTGCACTTTTAATGTTTTTTTATTTCTGAACGTTTTTCCAGGTTGAGCGAAGTCGAAACCTTTTACGTTCAATCATGGCCTGGCTTTGACTTCGCTCAGCCTGACGACATCCATCAAAACAATTATCATTAAACTACAAATTCGCCTGAATGCTTTTAGCCAAAGCTTCAAATTCTTCTTTAGAAAGTGATACTTTATTATGAAAACGCATTTCATCCATTTCGTTTAACGGAATTAAATGTACGTGGGCATGAGGAACTTCTAATCCTACAACCGCCATTCCGACTCTTTTACAGGAAACGGTTTTCTCTATAGCAATGGCAATTTTTTTAGAAAACTTCATCAAACCTAAATACAACTCATCTTCCATCTCAAAAATCTTATCGATTTCTTGTTTTGGGATACAAAGTGTATGTCCTTTTGCATTTGGATTTACATCTAAAAAAGCCAGATAATTATCGTCTTCAGCAATTTTGTATGCAGGAATTTCTCCGTTTACTATTTTGGTAAATATTGATGACATTGTTTATTCGTTTATTTGGTTAATAGTTTAACCGATTTAACGATTAAACAGTTAAACTAAAATTTAGTCACGGGTAATTTCAAGAATTTCAAATTTCAAAACTCCGTTTGGTACTGTGATTTCTGCTACTTCTCCAACAGATTTCCCCAGTAAACCTTTTCCAATAGGAGATGTTACTGAGATTTTTCCGGTTTTCAGGTCAGCTTCACTTTCCGCAACAAGCGTATACTTCATTTCCATTCCGTTGCTTTGGTTCTTAATTTTTACATTAGAAAGTACCAATGCTTTCGAAACATCAAGTTGGGATTCGTCTATTAGCCTTGCATTAGAATATACCTCTTCCATTTTAGCAATTCTCATTTCTAATAAACCTTGTGCTTCTTTTGCTGCATCATATTCGGCGTTTTCAGATAAATCACCTTTGTCTCTTGCTTCTGCTATATCTTGAGATGCCTTTGGACGCATTACACTTTTTAAATGCTCCAACTCATCTTTTAATTTTTTTAATCCTTCTGCTGTATAATAAGATACTTTACTCATAACTTCGTCGTTTATATAAATACAAAAAATCCCATCGGGACGGGATTTTGTATTACAAATATACTATTATTTTTAATAGTACATAATTATATGTTAATCATATAAAAATCAAATCTAAATAAATTATTTTTGTTTCACTAATTCTTATTAAAATAATGAAAAAATTCTGGCTCTTAACCCTGTTTGTTTCTGTACTTTTCTCTTGCAGCGACAATAACATCAGCAACAAAAATCCTAATATACCAAGTTATTCGGTTAATTTATCAATTGACATGAATTTACCGGCGTACTCTAATCTTAAGTTTGTGAGCAATGGCATTATCATTCCTAATTATGGTGCAAAAGGAATTATTATTTTTAATGCCGGAAGCGGCTATAATGCTTTTGATGCAGCCTGCCCTAATCAAGCCATAAACTCATGCACTGCGATGACGATTAACGGTATCAATGCTCTGTGTTCTTGCGATAAATCAGAGTATAGTTTGTTTACCGGACTTGGCGGCAAAGAATATCCTTTGAAACAATATCGTGTTGAAGTAAGCGGAACTGTGATTCACGTTTATAATTAATATAAAAAAAGCCTGAAAATTTAAACTTTCAGGCTTTTTTGTTTTCGGGAATCTTTAAAACTTCAAAGTCAATCCTGCCAGGAAATTAATTCCTGCCTGCGGATAATAGGACGGATAAATATCCCACATTGCTCCGTTTGACACATATTTTTTGTCTAAAATATTATTGACTAAACCAGTAATCATAATAGATTTAAAGATTGATTTGGGTTTTATTTCGTAAGATACATTCAAATCGTTTACAAAGTAATCTGCCAATTTTGCTGCAGGCAATTCGATATTGTTCATGTATTGTTCACCAACAAATTTTTGCAATAACGAAATATGCAAGCTCTCAAGCGGGCTGTATACAATAATATTTCCGGCAATAATATTTGGTGAATAAGCGATATCTGTTGTTCCATAGTATTGTCCTTCAACTGCTAAATCAACATTTTTATTGCTGCTTAAAGTGAAGTTTGGTCTAAGAAGGAATTTCTCCGAAAGCTTTATTGTGGCATCTACTTCAAAACCTAAACGGTAACTTTTTTCAGTATTGGCACGAATTGGCGCCCCAACATCATCTAATCTTCCGGTTAAGATCAATTGATCTTTATAACCCATATAATAGAAATTAGAATTCAATTGAAATTTCTCTGAATTGAATCTCCATCCTAATTCAAAATCATTTAATTTTTCAGGTTTTACATTTCCACCTTCATAATCGGTTCTGTTTGGTTCACGATTGGCTCTGGCGTAAGAGAAATAAAGTGTGTTCTTCTCATTGATTTCGTAATTTAGTCCTGCTTTGGGATTAAAGAAATTGAAGTTATCATCCACCAGTCCTGTTTCTTTACTATTGGCTTTATACGTTACATTTCGGTATTGCAAATCGCCATAGAAACTTAATTTTTCTGTAAACTGATAATTGGCTTTTGCGAAGATATTACCATCTGTTTTTGTTGAATAATCATCATAATAATGATCGCCTAATTCTGACTGTGCTGAATTTCTTGCCCAGATTACTTTTCCGTAATGATCGCCTTCATATTTGTTCCAGCCTCCGCCAAGAATAACATCGAGTTTTTCTTCTTTGTATTTTACAGAGAAGGTTGTTCCGTAAAAATCATTGTCTAACCATTTCTGACGAATCAGATCTGTTCCCGGAACTAATTCTCCTAAATCATTCTCCACCATTTTTGTAGATTGAATTGGTCCGTATCCTTCAATTGGTTCATTGTATTTATAATTTTCATAATACCCTAATCCTTTTGTATAATGCAAAGCTAAGTTGCTACTCCATTTATCAGACCATGATTCGCTCCAATGCAGCTGATAATGATTCTGATTATAATTATCTGTTTCATTATCATAAAAATGAACGTTTCCTGCTTCATCTTTATACTTTCCTGCAGAATTATAAGTTCGGTCTGAATTTAAAGTTTCAGCATCAATTCCGTTCCAGGATTGGTAGGTTTTTTCAGTTCCGCCAAAAACCAATGCTTTTATTAAAGTTGTCTTCCCTACATAAGTTCCCTGTAGAAAATACGATTTCAGATCAGAACTGGCACGATCTACATAACCATCAGACTTAATGGTAGACAAACGTCCGGCCAATTCAAAATGATCGTTTAATAAACCTGTACTGAATTTTACCGTGTTTTTATTTGAATTGAAACTTCCGTAAGAACTGGAAATTTCTCCGGTTGGTTTTGAAGCATAGCTGTCTGTAAGCATGTTTAAACTCGCTCCAAAAGCTCCTGAACCGTTTGTAGAAGTTCCTACACCACGCTGCAACTGCAGACTTTCTACAGACGAAGCAAAGTCTGGCATATTTACCCAAAAAGTTCCCTGACTTTCAGAATCATTATACGGAATTCCGTTGATCGTTACGTTTACTCTTGTAGCATCGCTTCCGCGGACTCTGATTCCGGTGTAGCCTATTCCTCCTCCCGCATCAGAAGTAGTCACAACAGATGGCAAATAGTTCATTAAAACAGGAATATCCTGTCCCAGATTTCTAAATTTAATTTCCTTTTTATCCATATTACTAAACGTAACCGGAGTTTTTGTAGTTACACGAACTGCCGAAACTAACACATCATCAAGCTTATTGACTTTGGTTGAATCTTGTTCCTGTGAAAAAGAAAATTGTGTAAAGAAAATAGAAGAAAGAAGAAAGAAAATAGACTTTTTGTTCAGCTTTGAACCTTTGAACCTTTGTGTCTTTGTACCTGTGAAGGTACCTTTAATAATAGTTTTCATTCGTAAAGAATTACGAATAAAAGGGGGAATTATTCTTTGTTAAAATTAATAAATGTTTCACGACAAAATATAGTGTGCACGCTAAAATTGTCGTTTATTTCCCTTAGCGACATTACTCGCTCAGGTTCGTTGGGTATGATCTCAGCTCGTTATTTAGAGCACCCCTTTGAGACAGTGCAAATGTAGTGTTAAAAATTACAAAAATCAATGGCAATTGCAAAAATCAAATTCCAATTTAGACTTTATAAGATTGCTTTTTGGAATTTGAAATTTATTTTTTGGAATTTTACTCTAAATCAGGTTTTCTTCTGGATTGTTTTCTTTCAGAAATATTCTTTTTGTCTTTGATTCGTTTTTTAATTACCGATTTTGGGATTCTGGTTGCTTTACGGACTTTAGGAACAAACAATCCTTTTTTGATGATTTCCAGAAAACGTTTTATAACAATGTCTTTATTTTTAAGCTGGCTTCTGTCTTCGTCACAATTTAAAATCAGGATATTCTCTGTTGTCAAACGTGATGCAATATTGGTCAGTAAAAGTAATTTTTCTTCCTCAGATAAAGCCTGAGAAGTATTGAGATCAAAAGTCAAAACTACTTTTGATGAAACTTTGTTTACGTTTTGCCCGCCTGCACCACTGCTTCTGACTGCTTTGAAAGTTAACTCTGATATGATTTTTTCGATATCCATTATTGTGGCTGATGTGCTGCTTTTAATAAATCGTTTACTGTTTTCACCGGATTAAAAGTAATCAACGGTACGGCCACAAAAATAGTGAGCCAGTTAGCCATGGCACCATTCCATAATCCCGGCAGTTCATAGCTTTTTACTATTTCTCCGTCGACAGTTTTTTCTACTATAAAACCTGCTTTCTGATCTACAAACTGCAATAAATCAAACTTCTCATTTTTATAATTTTTGATACCACAAACCAAATCAACCGGATTAAAATGGGTGGCTTCGGCTAAAATATCCTGCTGTTTTTTATTTGATAAATCTACCTGAGACGTTTCTACAATCTGCAATGAAACTGACCCTTTGGCATTTCTTACCCAAAATGGTCCTCCTCCGGGTTCTCCTTCATTTTTTACCATTCCGCAAACCCTCACCGGTCTGTCTAATAATTCTTTTATTTTATTGATTTTATTTTCTACGGTAAACTTATTAAAATCACTGTTCAATTCAATATTGAGTTTCTGCATTAAAAAAGCAACAATTTCTTCAATGTTTTTTTCTTTTATTTCCTGCTTTTCAATAGCATTCAAATAACTAAAAACCTGTTGTTGTACTTCAAGCAAAACTCCTGCCAGTGCTTTTTTATACAAGGCAATTTTATCAATATGATTCTGAATCACATTGTCTATGTTTTTTATAAAGATAATATCTGAGTCGAGTTCTTTTAAGTTCTCAATTAAAGCTCCATGTCCTCCCGGTCTAAATACCAAATTATTATTTTTATCCCTGACAGGGATATTTTTTTCGTCTACACAAATAGAATCTGTGCTTTTGTTTTGGTAGGAATAACTAATATTAATTTGTGTACCCGATAATTTTTCTACTTTTTCCTTCAGTACTTCAACTTCATTTTCGAACAAATTCTGATGTGCTTCAGAAACTGTAAAATGCAAATTCGAAACCTGATTTGCCGTTGCATAATGCACACATTCATTCAAATGTTCTTCGATTGGGTTGGCTATATGCGTTTTATACTGATGAAACGGCAATACCGCTTTTGGCTTATTGGCGAAGTCATAATAATCTGGCGACAATAATGTTTTTATAAAATAATAGTTTTTATAATCTCTGTCTAAGGTTTCAAAATCGGGATGAATTTCTCTGAGTTTTTTATCTATACTTTCAAAAAACGGAAATTTATCGAGTGCTACAATAAAAATAGACAAATTGCTGTCCTTCTTTCTATTGATATAAGCATTGATAGTCTCTTTCTGAATGTCAAAATCTTTCAGGAAAGCAGTCAAAAACTTAAACATTCTGCTTGCTGCACCGGAGGCCGGCACAAACTTCTTTAGTTTGAGTTTTTCTTTCTGAAGATCAAAAAAACGGGACTTCTCTTCGAATTCAGCTTCTGACAAACTTAAAATTCCGTTATTAATCGTTGCCGGACTTATTAAACTGGCTTTTGCAATTCCGTTTTTAAAAATTTCTAACTGACTTACTATTTTATCAAAAGGAATTCCGTGATTGTATATCTGCACAAAATCAGCGGATGAAATCCCATGTTGTTTTGCAATTGATAAATTATCGATAATCGCTGTGGCTTTTGCCAAACGGCTTTCTTTATTACCTGACAATGTTATAAATGGCTTTTTGGCATCAATTAAAGATTGTTTAAAAACAGAGAAAACAGTTTCTCTGCCGTCTGAAGTATCTCTGATATCGTCTTTCTCCCAGGGAACGTCTATATCCGTAAGGAAAAACAAATCATAATGATGTTCTAGTGCGGCTTCGTTTAAAAGCGGATCACAGAAACCATAATACATTTCAGAAAAAACTTTGGTAACCATTAAATTAGTGTCAGAAAACAAATACTTTTTTGCTGAGTCGAGTTTTTTATTTTCTAATGCAACCTGTCCGTATGCAATAGGCATCATATCCTCAGCAACACAAATGTGCTGATTCTCCTCCCATTTTTCCTGCAAATAATCGCGTGCAAATTCAGGTACCCATTCTGTTACATAGTATGCTGCAAGTTGTTTTGCCAATGTCGTTTTTCCTGTACTTTCAGGACCAAACAAAGCAATTTTTATGATAGCTGTTTTTTGCTGTCTAAGATTTTTCTCCATTCTAAATAAGCTGAAATAGCCAAAATTGTAAAAATTAAATATTGTAGCGACAACATCCCTAAGCCGCGATAGGCATAAAGAGGCACTACAATAATATCGCCAATAATCCAAAGCGTCCAGTTTTCGATCTTTTTCTTGGCCATGTACCACATTCCTGCAAAAAATATTCCTGACGAAATCATGTCGACATAATTGTCTTTATGAATCTCGTAATCAAAATATTTATAAATTCCGAAAACTACAAATATGGTTACAAAGAACAGTAAAATTCCGATTATTTTTTCATTAAAATTCGTTCTCGTAATAGGCAGATTATCTTCGACAGTTCCGCCTTTTGCCCACATATACCAACCGTAAATACTCATTACAGAGAAGTATCCATTTATAATCATATCACCAATATAACCCGCAACATATAAGAGATAAACAGATATTACCGTGGCAATTAATCCTGTTGGATATACCCAAATGTTTTCTTTTTTAGCAAACCACACACTCAGAATCCCACAAACAAAAACTAAAAACTCTAAAGCAATGTGCCATAAAGGGGCATTTTTGTAACTTTCAAGAAAAAAATCTATCATTGGGTTGAGTTGTTTTTTGGTTTGTTCTTATAGTGGCCGTAAAAGTAAAAGTTTTTTAATCCCGAAGAACTATTTTGAATGAATTATATTTATATTACAGCTAAAAGAAAATTATGATTGCAATTGAGGTGTTGGAGAAATATGGAGCACTGAAAAAATCTTTCGATAAAAGCGAAATTGTTTTTGAACAAGGCAATCTTCCCACGCACTATTACCAAATTATTTCCGGTGAGATCAAAATGAGCAATTATAATGATGACGGACGCGAATTTATTCAGGGCATTTTTTATAAAGATCAGTCTTTTGGAGAACCGCCATTATTCTTAAATCAAAAATATCCCGCTAATGCTATTGCTGTTGAAAACGCAGAAATCCTCTTGCTGCCCAAAAACAACTTCATGAAACTGCTGGAAGAAAACCCGACTGTCAGCATTAAAATAATTGAGAATCTGGCCCAACGATTGTATTACAAATCAGTTATGGCAGCAGAAATGTCTACACAAGAACCGGAACATCGTGTTTTGAAACTAATAGATCACGGAATTGTATATTTTAATTTTAAGAAGGAGGAGAACGGTTACCTCATCAATTTTACGAGACAGCAAATTGGAGACTTAACCGGATTGCGTGTTGAAACGGTGATTAGAACAATTAAAGCTTTAGAAAAAAAGGGTATTCTAAAAATTATAAACAGAAAAGTATACCGATAAAAAAGTTCTTGTTTTATGATTTTAATCATAAAACAGAGCTGTATAGTGCATGTACCTTTGTAGTATAAAATCTCAATATCATGACACTATATCAAACAACATTCGAAAATTTCAATAAAAACTATATGGGTTCTGCAGCAATGGCTGTAATTGGTCAAAGCTGTTTAGGTGGTGCTGCTGCAATGTATATTCTTTCTCACGGAACCTCTATTGGACAAATGATTCAGCTGGGAATTATCGTTTTGGCTTGTGTTTTTGCCAATACTTCAATTTTAGCACAGATGAAACATAAAGTGGTTTTTAACCTTATTATTTTAAGTGCTTTATTAAGTGTTTTACTTATATTTCTGAATAGTTTTGTACTATGAGAAAACAAATAGAGAATAGAGCTGATATCTCCTTTTTAGTACATCAGTTTTATGCTAAAATAAGAGCCGATGAAGAAATCGGCTTTTATTTTAATACGATGATCAAAGATTGGGATGCCCATCTCGAAAAGCTGACTGATTTTTGGGAAACCAATTTATTTGCAGTAAAAAAATACAGAGGCAATCCGCATGCGGTACACAATAAAGTTGATGCTCATTTTGAAAGCAAAATTACCTCGAATGAATTTGGAATTTGGCTGAACTATTGGTTTCAGACTTTAGAAGAACATTTTGAAGGCGAGAATGTAGAAACCCTAAAACGTCGTGCCCGCAAAATGGGAACTTTTTTGTTTATGAGTATGTTCGAACATCGTAAAAAGACGTCAGAAGCTTCTTCACCGGATCATTTAAATTAAAATCAATTTATCAATTTTGACCAAAAGGGAGACTTAAACAATAACAAACACACGAAATAAATCATTCTTGCCCCCAATAAGACTGATTATTTTCCTGTGCGGTTTCTCCCTACGGTCGAAATGAGAAATCTGCACTTATTCCGGAATTAGAGAAGATTGGATTTTGGACCCTAGCGATAGCGAACAGGCGAAGCAATTATAATATTGTGATTTTATTCCAATAAACTATTTCTCAAAAGCATACACTAGAGTAAAGTCCTGCCATGAAGTACTTGATTTTATTTCTTTGTAATGCACATTAAAATCTACTACCAAATCATCGAAATGCAGGCTAGCCTCTGTTAGATTCTCTTTTAACGAAAAAGCATTTACTCTGATATGATCCTTGAAGCTGATTCCTTTTTCATTCCTAATTTTAAAGATCGCTTCTTTCGCTCCCCAGATTACGGTCAATTCCTTAATATAATCAGTTGTATTCTGAGTGTTTAAATAACTGTTTTCAGTATCTACGAATTTATCGGCGATTCTAAGGATTTTTTCGCGCTGCAGTTCCATATCGATGCCTACGGTTTCATGGCTGATTATAATCGCTGCAAAATCATGCGAATGTGTAATTGAAATATGATTGTGACAATTAAAATACGGTTTTCCAAATTCGTCATAATGCATTTCATGATCTGTAAAACCCATTTCCTGTATCAGCATACGAACGCTCAAAAAAGCACGCTGGTGCATTTGAGACTTCATTCCGTCTAGTCTTTGCTGCGTTTTTTCTTTTAAAACTACTTTGCTCAATAACTCCTCAAAAGATTCTGTTATGTGCCAAATTAAGATTTTGGTAGTTTCGTTGAATTGTATGGTTTGAAATAAAGGCATTCTTTTTTGAATTATGAATTATGAGTTTTAAGTTATGAATTATTTTCCTGATTTGAAAACAGATTTTCTAATTTAACGTCTGGGGTTTCTAGCCCTGATGGAAACGGCATCCTTTTGTGTCCGCCGCCGCGGACACAAAAGATATAGTGGACAGCAGAAAATAGCTCCTCAATTTCAATACCTTCTTGTAAAAAGCAAATTATTTAGCTAAAGTTCAAAAGATTAAGAAATTAAACATTTCACAAATCTTATAGAAAGTAGTCAGAATTAAAAACCTATTCCGTAAATTTGCAAAAATTTTACAATTACAAATATACTATAAATGAGTACTACAACTACGCCTTTTGTGGCTTTCAAAGTAAAAGACATCTCTCTAGCGGCTTGGGGAAGAAAAGAAATTGAATTAGCTGAAGCTGAAATGCCGGGTTTAATGGCTCTTCGCGCTGAATATAAAGACGAACAACCTCTTGCAGGTGCTCGTATCGCTGGATGTTTACATATGACGATCCAGACTGCAGTTTTGATCGAAACTTTAATCGCTCTTGGTGCTGAAGTTACCTGGTCTTCTTGTAACATTTTCTCTACTCAGGATCAGGCTGCTGCTGCTATTGCTGCTGCAGGAATTCAGGTTTACGCCTGGAAAGGTCTAGATGAGCAATCATTTGACTGGTGTATTGAGCAAACTTTATTCTTTGGTGAAGACAGAAAACCATTGAACATGATCTTAGATGATGGTGGAGATTTAACTAACATGGTTATTGACCGTTTCCCGGAATTGGTTCCCGGAATCAAAGGATTGTCTGAAGAAACTACAACTGGTGTTCATAGACTTTACGAAAGAGTAAAAGCCGGAACTTTACCAATGCCTGCAATCAACATTAACGATTCTGTTACTAAATCTAAATTTGATAACAAATACGGTTGTAAAGAATCTGCTGTAGATGCTGTACGTCGTGCAACTGACTTAATGTTAGCTGGAAAAAGAGTTATCGTTTGCGGATACGGTGATGTTGGAAAAGGAACTGCTGCTTCTTTCAGAGGTGCAGGATCTATTGTAACAGTTACTGAAATCGATCCAATTTGTGCTTTACAAGCTGCAATGGACGGTTATGAAGTTAAAAAATTAAACACTGTAATTGCTACTGCTGATATCATCATTACCACTACAGGAAATAAAGATATCGTTCTTGGATCTCATTTCGAGCAAATGAAAGACAAAACTGTTGTTTGTAACATCGGACACTTTGATAACGAAATTGATATGGCTTGGTTGAACAAAAACCATGGTGCATCTAAAATCGAAATCAAACCTCAGGTTGACAAATATACTATCGCCGGAAAAGATATCATCATCTTGGCTGAAGGTCGTTTGGTAAACCTTGGTTGTGCTACAGGTCACCCAAGTTTTGTAATGAGTAACTCATTCACTAACCAAACTTTGGCTCAAATCGAATTATGGAAAAACAGTGCTGCTTACAACAATGACGTTTATATGTTACCAAAACATTTAGATGAAAAAGTTGCTGCTTTACACTTAGCTAAATTAGGAGTTGAATTGGAAACTTTACGTGACGATCAGGCTGCTTATATTGGTGTTCCGGTTGAAGGTCCATTCAAACCAGAATACTATAGATACTAGTAAATTTTAGATTGAAGATTTCAGTCCCGATAGCTATCGGGATAGATTTCTTTGATTATTCATATCAAACCCGACAGGTTTTAAAAACCTGTCGGGTTTTCTGTTTTCAATCAGAAATACAGATAAGTAAATCGTTTATTTTTATACACAAAATCATTTCTTACAAAAAAATTATACCTTTATAGAATAAGTCTCAATTTCTCAAATACATAAACATTGTACTCTTGAAAAAAACATCTTATTTGTTCGTCTTCTTAGTTTTACTTAGCCTCCCGCAAATTATTTTTTCTCAGGAAAAGAAACCCAAAGTCGTTTTGGTTTTAAGTGGTGGCGGTGCAAAAGGTATTGCACATATTCCGCTTTTACAAAAACTGGACTCTTTGCACATCGTACCTGATCTTATTGTTGGCAATAGTATGGGCAGCATTATAGGAGGTTTTTATGCGATGGGATATTCCGGTGACAGTATCGAAAAATTAACCAAAAACATTATTTGGGATAAATTATTTGGCGGAGGCCAGTCGTTAAAATCTGTGAGTGTAGAAGAAAAAAGAGAATTTCAGAGATACTTAGTTGGAATAGGTGTTAAAGACAAAAAACTAAATAGTGTTGGCTCTCTTTTAAATGATCAAAATTTAAGAGAACTCCTTTCTGAATTGACCTATCCGGTATACAATATTAAAGATTTTGACAGTCTGCCAATACCATTTAGAGCCATGGCCACAGATTTGGCCGAAGGAAAAGAAGTTATTCTAAGCAAAGGCACTCTTGCTTATGCCATGAGAGCAAGTATGTCTTTGCCCGGTATTTTTAAGCCTATGACATACGAAAAAACGGTATTAGTCGACGGAGGAGTTTTGAATAATTTCCCAACAGATGTCGCCAAAGAAATGGGTGCTGACATTATCATTGGTAGTGATGTAGGTGGCGGACTGGAACCCATAGACAAGCTGAACAATCTTCTGACGATATTGACGCAAACCAGTATGTTTCCGAGTAATATTAAAAACCCGGCAAACCGAAAACTCTGCAATATCTTAGTAGATCACCTGCCTAATTTACGTTTTTCTACAGCTGATTTTGCAGATAGTGACGAAATCTACAAAGATGGTAAAATTGCAACAGCACAAAACCTTCCGGCTTTAGTTGCATTATCCGAAAAACTAAAAGGATACACGCAACGAACTCACGAATTACCAAACATGCCTGCATCATTTATTCTTGATACTATTGTTTATAAAAACATCAGTCCGGAAAACCTTGCTCTGGTTTTAGGTAGAATAAACCTAAAAACGAATGTAAAATATACCACCAAAGATTTACTGGCAGGTATTAACAGGGCCATGGGTACCAATCTTTTTGACGAGATCACGCACAGTTTTTTCATCAAAGACGGCAATAAACTGGGAGTTACCATATTTGGACATGAACGCGCCAAAAACCAACTGAACACATCTGTACATTACGACACTTACCGGGGCGTTGGAATCATTTTTAATTATACTGCCAGAAAT
Organism: Flavobacterium aquidurense; assembly: GCF_002217195.1. Taxonomy (NCBI): domain Bacteria; kingdom Pseudomonadati; phylum Bacteroidota; class Flavobacteriia; order Flavobacteriales; family Flavobacteriaceae; genus Flavobacterium; species Flavobacterium aquidurense. The sequence goes on from NZ_MUGR01000010.1 coordinate 76,153, forward strand.
GTTCTTGCCAGAGCATCCCGTCTTCTCTTAACAGTCGATATTGCAGAACAGCCAAAAGCCCGAATCAATTATCAGAAAAATTTCGGAAAAAACAGAGACTGGTGGTGGTCATCTGAACTTTATGGGGCTTTTTTAAGACAAGAAATTTATTTTAACGGTAAAGCTTCGGATAATGTACTTTATAATTCTGTAGAATTTAGTAATGAGATCAATAGAAACATAAATTCACTAAAAAGTTATTTTGGCTATGGTTTAAACTATCAATACTCCCACTTAAAACCAAAATACGACAGAGAATACAATCCTAACTCTATCGATATCACGAATTACACCTTAAACAGTATAGAAGTAAACTTGCATTATTCCTACAATGATATGGATAAAGTTTTCTTTGCTGAAAATGGAACAATTATGAAAGCAAATATAACCCGATCATTGTTATCGGATGTCTACACGTCTTTTAACGATCCAGATAAAACAAGCATATCCGGTGCAACCAATGGTTATACAAAATTTGGTTTCAGTTTTGAAAAGAGAGCACTCTTAAGAAAGAAAATTACAGGAATTATTGGGTTTGATTCTTATTTTATCTTTCAGGATCCACTTAAAGACAGTCAAATCCCATATTCAGATTATGGTTATGCTTCAAAATATTTCTTAGGAGGTATTATACCAAGTTCCGGCAGTAATCGTTTTGATTTTCCCGGCCTGCATGCAGACGAACTCAATGTTTCACAATATATGGGCTTAAAAATTGCTTCTCAAATAAACCTTATGGGAAAAATCTACTTAACGCCCCATTTCAATATCGCGACTGTTGGGTTTGAAACTTTTGATACATACATCAATAAGGCATTTAGTCCAAAAGGAAAATGGGATGATGGCGACCTCCCTAGCCTTGTAATATCCGGAGGAGCCGCTATTTCCTATCAGTCCATTTTGGGCCCTATTCATTTTGATACTTCCTGGATAAATAATATCGACAAAGTGCGATTGTTTTTTAGTGTCGGATTATCATTCAATCCTTAAAAATAAATCAATATCATTTAAGATCACTCGTTTTTTTTAATCTAAAATCCGAAATCTACAATCTAAAATTTAATATGGGCGTGCCTCCACCATCTTCGTTCTAAGAAACCCGACAGGTTTTAAAAACCTGTCGGGTTTGTTTTTGAAATTTAAACTTTACATTTGAACTTCAAATCCCCAATATCTAAAACCTACTTATGAGAACACGCCTAATTTTAACCTTACTAATACTGTTGCCTTTTTTTGCCAATGCTCAATCTAGTATGCAAAGACAAATGCAAGCCTCGAATGCAATGGTACGACAACAAAACCAGATGTTTTTGCAGCAGCAACAGCAACAACGCGCTATGGCAAGCATGATGAACAACATCGAAACAAAAGAATCCAAACTAGCCAAGGAAGAAAAAAAACTGAAAAAACTTCAGGAAAAAGCAAAACAAAAAGAAGCTGAGCTAAATATAAAAAGTGCCGAATTGAAAGCGCTTGAAACCAACTCAGAAAAAAACAGCAATTCTGACATTCTAAAAGATATCGAAAGATCTAAAAAAGAAGTTGCAAAGTCTGATGAAAAAATAAGCAAATCTAAAACAGCTATTGAAAAAAGTTCGAATAAAATTCAGGATTTACAAAACCAGATACAGGCTGATAAAATCAAAAAAGAAGAATTAGAGAAAAAACAGGAAGAAGAGAAAAAAGAAAAACAGGAAAAGAAAAGATTAAAAGAAGAAGAAAGACAAGAGAAGAAGAAATAAAAATCTACTTCTTTTCTACTAATTCAGAACAGTAAAAACATGATTGAAAAAGTTTTATGTGACCAACATGGTTCAAAAGACATGTCATTTGCCTGCATTCATATTGCGATGGCAATAGACAAAAAAGAAAAAGTCGGCTTTTTTTATTCAAAAGCCGAAGAAGATCTTCCGCAAATTGCGTGGTGCGGATCGTGCGAGCAATGGCTCCTGGATAACGGCGAAGAATGGAATGACGCATTTGAGAATCTGGCCGATTTTAAAATATTATGCGCTGACTGTTATGATGAAGCCAAAGAAATTCAGTTTCGAACTGATCCAAAATAAGTAAACATGATTTCGACAAGAGACTTTAAATTATTACCTGCTAAAAATTCATTACAGCATATCTGTAAGGCAATCTCTGTTCTGGACGCGATTATTTGTCCGGAATGGGAATATCGTTATTACTCCTATAATTCTAAATGGGGAGAAGGCGAAGAATTTAGCGAAATGAGAGACGGATCAGGAGATTTAATGCAACTATTGTTTCTTGAAAATAGTTGTGTTATAAATGGCTTTGCACACGAATTTCAGTTTAATAAAAAAACCGATCTGACTCAAAACTTACCGGAAATTTACAATAACTTTATTTTTGGCGAGCCCGTTGCTTCCTATGGAACTACATTTTGTTTGTGGACAAATGAAACCGGAAACTGGCAAACAGGATTAATCGAAGATCACAATGACAACTCTGAAGAATTGCTTGCTATTTTTGATGGAAATCCTCAAACTTATATCGACTGGGCAACTGAATATTTTGAAGATTCTTATAAAGAAACAGGAATACCATTAAAAACAGTAACCGAAATTTATCAGGGTACAATCTTAACCAGAGAAATGGTTTTATCGATTGTCGACGAAATTGAAGATTGGAAATTGTTAGAAGAAGATTTAAAGGAAATAAATTATCCTTTCGATTTTAAATAAATAAATTTCTTAAACATATAAAAAACAAATAATCAAAAACCTGAATACATAAAACCTCAAAAATGAATACAAAACTACTTATTACAAGTTTATTTCTTCTTCTTACTTCTGTCACTTTCTCTCAAAAAATATCCGTTAGTGAGATAAACGAAAAAAGATCTACCTCAGATAATTCGTTTTACAACGAATGCGAAATCGAACTCAAAATATCGGGAGATGAGGTTCGAAAATACAAGTTTGTTAAAATCAGTAAAATCACTAAGGCGATCGATGACCAGGGAGTTGACTTTATCAATGACGACCGAACAGATTTTGACTATCTTAAAATAGATCAGACGGCTAAAATTAAACTGGAAACCAAAATTCCATCCCGAAAAGCAAAAACCATTAAAGAACTGAGCGGAGAAATAAGTCTGTATAATCCTAATGTAGCAAATGGAAGTGAAATTAAAATCGCTAATTATCAGAATAAAACCAATGTAAATCTTGTACCCGGCAAATCAGACATTCAAATTGTTTATTTGACGAAAGACTCTTATGCAAAATATGTTCAGGAGAACAAAAACAAAAAAGCAGAAGAACTTAAAAAACTGCCCGAAGCCGCAAGACAGCTTGCTGAAGGTCTGGTAGGTGCTTTCGACGGTCTTTTTAGCTCTGATGACAATGATACTAATAAAGTTTACTTTTATGTGAATGGCGACAAAGCTAAATTTGTCGATTTATTTTTTGAAGACGCAACCGGCAAGAAAATAGAACGAAATGGCAGCATGAGAAGCAATAACTTGTTTACCTACTATTTTGAAGAAAAACCAAATCCAAACTGGAAATTAGTGCTTAATATTGAAACTGATAAATCAACCAAAAAAGTTCCTTTCAAACTAACAGACGTTGAGTTGCCATAATCTATATTTTTTATTGCCTATTCCTGTTTTCAAATCAACACAAAAGTTAACTTTGTAAAAAACGTGATATGAAAAACTTTTTCTTTTTAGGTATTGCTATTCTATTCGAAATTATCGCCACATCGGCCCTAAAAAAATCGGAACAATTTACGCAGCTTCTCCCAAGCATCATAACAATTGTGGGATATTTTGCTGCGTTCTACTTTTTAAGTTTTGCGATCAGAACTATTCCGGTTGGCATTGCCTATGCGATTTGGTCCGGAGTCGGGATTGTCTTAATTACTATTATTGGAGCTGTTTTCTTCAAACAAATTCCGGATTTACCTGCCATTATAGGTTTGGCCTTGATTATGATTGGTGTTGTAGTAATTAATGTTTTTTCTAAAACTACGGCGCATTAGATAAATTGGTTTTGGTTTTAGGTTGTGTTGACGTGAAGCCTAATATAAAATAATACAATATTATCAACTTATTCATCTCAAACATAAACCAATGGTTTTCAAAAAAGCCACTATTTCAGACCTAACAGAAATGCAGGAAATGTATATAGAGACCATAAAATGGGTTTGCAAAAACGATTATAGTCCTTTAGAGATTGACGCCTGGATTTACGGGCTAAATAATGTAGAACGCTGGTTAAAAGTTATTCATACACAATTTGTTTTATTAGCGCTTATTAATGATAAAATTGTAGGTTACGGGACTCTCAAAGACGGAAATTATATCGATTTCCTGTGCGTTCACAAAGATCTTCAACGACAGGGAATTGCTGATAAAGTTTTTAATGAATTAGAACTCGAAGCCAAAAAGGAAAACTCAGAAATCATCACAGCCAACGTAAGCATTACTGCAAAGCCTTTCTTTGAGAAAAAGGGATTTGTTGTAAAAACCAAACAAAAAAATATCCGATTAGGTGTTGAGCTTATCAATTACAAAATGGAAAAAAGTTTGAAATAACATTATAATCTCTCGCAAAGTCGCGAAGTCGCAAAGTTTAAAATTTAAAATTTAAGTTAAGCCAATCTTTGTCGAGCTACTTTGCGGTCCTTCGACTTCGCTCAGGATGACAATACTGCGAAAAAACTTTGTGCTCTTTGTGTAAACCTTAGCGTTCTTTGCTGTTAAAAAAACAAAGATGACGATACTGCGAAAAAAACTTCGCGACTTTGCGACTTTGCGAGCAAAAAACATAGCGTTCTTTGAGTAAACCTTTGCGGTTAAAAAAAGAAAGCAAGTTTCGGATTTTATACCCGCAAAACCCTGTCGATATTTGCATTATAAAAATGAATGAAAATGAACACACAGGAAAACATCAATTATAATCGTATTGCCGATGCGATCGATTATATCAAAGCCAACTTTAAGGAGCAGCCCAACTTAGATGAAGTTGCAGAAAAAGTGCATTTAAGTCCGTTTCACTTTCAGCGCTTGTTTACCGAATGGGCAGGAACAAGTCCGAAGAAATTTTTGCAATATATTAGTGTCGAACACGCCAAAAAAATTCTCAAAGAAAACAATCAGGCTACTTTATCTGATGCTGCTTTTGACACCGGATTATCAGGAACCAGCCGTTTGCATGATTTGTTTGTAAACATCGAAGGAATGACACCGGCTGAATATAAAAATGGCGGCAAAAACTTAGAAATTAATTTCAGTTTTGCAGAAACTCCGTTTGGGAATATCATCGTAGCTTCTACCAGTAAAGGCGTTTGTTTTATGGCTTTCGCCAAAGATGAGGAAACCGGATTTCAGGATCTGAAAAACAAATTTCCAAATGCAGCATTTTTACGAAAACTAGATTTATTGCAACAAAACGCTCTCTTTATTTTTCAAAATGACTGGAGTAAATTAGCTGAAATAAAACTGCACCTTAAAGGAACTGACTTTCAATTGAAAGTTTGGGAAACCTTGCTTAAAATTCCAATGGGACAACTTGCTACTTATGGATCGATTGCACACCAAATCGAAAAACCAAATGCATCCCGTGCAGTGGGAACGGCTATTGGCAGCAATCCTGTTGCTTTTTTAATTCCATGTCACCGCGTAATCCAATCTTCAGGAACCTTTGGCGGTTATATGTGGGGAAACACCCGTAAAACAGCTATAATTGGCTGGGAAGGCGCACATATAAATCCATAAATAAAATCCATTATTTTTTTTCGCCACGAATTCTCGAATTAAACTAATTCTACAGTCTACATTTTTTCAAAATATAAAAAATAATTCCTGAATTACTTTGTCTGTTCGCTCGCGTCGTGACAAAAAAAATCTCAATCTAAATTTCTTATGCAAAATATACAATCAAAAATTGCTTCTCTTAATTGGGAAAGCATCACAGAATCTATGCACCAAAATGGATTTGCCATTATTACAAATGTGCTAAATAACGAACAATGTGAAGACTTAAAATTAGATTACGACAATCCGTCTTTATACCGAAAAACAGTGGTTATGGAGCGTTATCGGTTTGGTTTGGGCGAATACAAATATTTCAATTATCCGTTGCCTGATTTAATCCGGACAATTCGAACTTCAGTTTATCCTAAACTCGCTCCAATTGCAAACGCCTGGATGAAAGCACTGAACATCAATACTGTTTTTCCGCAAACGCATGAAAAATTATTAGAAGAATGTCACGCCAATAATCAGCTAAAAGCAACTGTTTTAATCTTAAAATATGGTCAAAGCGGTTTCAACACCTTACATCAGGATTTATATGGCGATGTTTATTTCCCCATTCAAATTGTACTTTTCTTAAACGAACCTGACGAAGATTTTACCGGCGGTGAATTTGTATTAACACAGCAAACGCCCAGAGCACAATCTAAAGCGATTGTACTGAAACCTAAAAAAGGAGACATCTTGGTGTTTACCACCAATTTCAGACCTGTAAAGGGAATCAAAGGCTATTATCGCGTGAATATGAAACATGGTGTCAGCGAAATTCATTCGGGCGAACGACATACATTGGGAATTATTTTTCACGATGCGTTAAATTAAGGTTCAGAGTTTTTTACCTAAATGTACCTCTTTGAACCTTTGTACCTCTGAACCTTAAAAGAAATGCTTCAACACAACAAAATTTCGGATTCAGATCTTCGGAATAAAATTAAAAATTCGGAAATTTGCTTTGGCGGAAACCGAAAACTAAAAATCTACGGAACGCTCAAATGTTCTTCAGGCAAAAGAATGAAACGAGAAAATCGGGTTTTCTTTTTATCTGAAAATGAAGCCAGACAAAATGGTTTCAGACCTTGCGGACATTGCATGAAAACCGACTATCAAAACTGGAAAAATGGACTTATTTAATCCCGAAACTGACGAGACAACTAATCTGCTTCCTAAAGACGGAACTGTAAATTATTACGGTAAACTTTTTTCAAGAGAAAGTGCCAATCACTATTTGGATGTATTATTAAACACTATCGAATGGAAAAATGACGAAGCCATCATCTTTGGAAAATTAATTATTACGAAGCGAAAAGTAGCATGGTATGGCGATTCCGGTTTTGAATATACCTATTCGAATACCACAAAAAAGGCGCTTCCGTGGACTAAGGAATTATTAGAATTAAAGGCTGTTATTGAAGAAGAAACAGGAGAAACTTTCAATTCTTGTTTGCTTAATCTATATCATTCCGGCGATGAAGGAATGGCCTGGCACAGCGATGCCGAAAAAGACCTTAAAAAGAACGGTGCCATTGGTTCTGTAAGTTTTGGTGCTGAAAGAAAATTTGCGTTTAAACACAAAGAAACGAAAGAAACTGTTTCGCTAATCTTAGAACACGGCAGTTTACTGGTCATGAAAGATGCAACTCAAACGCATTGGTTACACCGTTTGCCTCCAACCAAAACGACTTCTAAACCAAGAGTGAATTTGACTTTTAGGACAATTGTTTCCCAACAAAAATTTTAAACCATTAAGACATTAAGGATCATTAATTTTAATTCTTAATTGCCGTTTCTCAACAAGAAAGGTTTATAATAAGCCACATTTTTTGTAGATATCTAAAATTACAGATTGTTTTCCTAAGAGATAATTATCTATATCGTGAGGAAATTTTTCTGCCATTTCAATTTTAATCCGGCTGTACCTGTCTCTCTCGTCATCATGCAGGCGAAGGTAATCGCGAAAAGTTATATGCCGTTTTAATTCGCTTGCATTTTTATTACATACATATAGGTGATGCTCCATAAGATGTTCCTTATTTTTATAACTAAAAGCTTCCCGGCTTTCTATGCCTAAATCACCCACGTGTTCATAACCAATCTCCTTAAGTTTCTCTTTTACTTGAGCAAACATATCATTGTCCGCCACAATATCAATGTCGATAATTGGTTTTGCATATAATCCTGTTACAGATGTACTCCCAACATGCTCAATTGACAAAACTACATCAATTATGGCTACAAGCAATTCTTTCTCAATTTTGCTGAATTCTTTTGCCCAATCAGGATCATACGGAACAACAACTATGTTCCAATCTTCGCTGCCAATCATATCAATATTCTTTTTACAAATATAATAAAGAGTACTTAATTCATATTTTATAAAACACCTCTCAATAGATTTTACCAGCCTTGATTTAGTCCGTTTTTAAGGACTTCGTCGTATTTCTCTTTATCAAAAACATATAAGTTTGGGGCTTTGTGTGCCACATTACTTTTCTTCTCTTCCAGTTTGTTTAAGATGCCAATGTTGTTAATCTTGCGTAAAAAGTTCCTTCTGTCCAGTTTTTTATCCAAAATTGTTTCATACAATTTCTGAAGTTCCGGCATGGTAAATTTCTCGGGTAATAAATTATAACCAATCGGCATTAGATTCAACTCTATTCGGAGTGTCTGTAAAGCTTTATCCAGAATTTCTTTGTGATCCAGAATAAGTTCAGGTACTTCTTTATGATCAATCCATTCGATGCTTTCCCCACTGGTTTCTTTTTGAGGAATTGCTTTCAGAAAATCAACCAAGGCATAATATCCAATAGTAACAAAACGCTGTGTAAACCATTTTCTGGCTTTTTCCGGAATTTTAAAATGTTCTAAAACGACCTCTTCAAAATGTTTATCGTTGCGTTTTACTCTTCCAAACGTAGCAAATTGCCTCAGAAAAATCCCTTCTATTCCTGTCCGGTCATTCAGGACAGTAACTGCAGCGGTATCAATATCCTGATCGAGAGGAACGAATCCGCCTGGTAAAGACCATTTGTCTTCATAAGGAGTTTTAATCAATAAAACTTTGAGCTGATTATCATGAAAACCAAAAATCACACAATCTATTGAAAGTCCGGGTTGGTAATTTTCGCTATTTTCTGCTATTCCTTTCGACATCCAATTTTTATTAATTATAATTTTCTTACTTCGGTGGTCGTGCAATTTAATTCATTTTAATAAAATTGAAACTTTTTTTTGAAATTCAAACGCAATATTATTTCAAATTGTAAACCAGCAACAGAAGTGTGTAAATCACAATTTTTACTTAAAATTAAAATGGAATTAAAAAAATAAGTACATTGCGTCATAATAACACATTAAGCGTCCGACTTGTTGTTTTTGAAACAAAAAAGTATTTTAAAAAAGGCATAATACACTAATAGACAATTCAATATCATTAATCATTGTAACAAAAATTAAAGAAAGCCGTCTATTCTATAAGCACCTATAAATTGATTTAAACATGAGCATTCCCAATCCAGAAAAACGAAATAAGAGCCTTATTAAAAAAATATGGTCCTCTTTGGGATTTGTTTCTAAAACAGACCTTTTAGAAGCGTCTTTAAAATATAGTGAAGAGCAGGAAAGAATTTTCAATGAAATGATCGCCATAAGCGAAGCAAAAGATAAAAAGATAAAACGCGAAGCATTTGACAAAGCATTATTTGCATCTTATAAAGGAATTGGTGCCATGGATTTTATAAATACAGTTTTGAAATAATTTTCAAACATCCGCTAGAATACACTGAACCTTGCTAAAAACAGCAAGGTTTTTTATTTGGATTTTTTTTTAAATTTCAATTGTCAATGTCAGCAAAATATTGCAATTTTATTAAGAAAATTAAATTAATTAATCTAAGGCGCGGTAAGTATTCTTAAAATTACATATTTTTGCCCGTTCATTAAATATAAGATTATACTTATATCGATTATTTGAAATATAAAAAAATACAGCGATGGAAAATCTAATTCAATCAGAGAATTACAAAATTCAAAAGCCTGCAGAATGGGCTAGCAATACTAATGACAGTCAACTTATTGAATATATTAAGGAATCAGATTTTGCCAGTAAACAAATAGATGAAGGACGCGATTACTGCTATTTTTTAGATAAAATTTATTACACGAGTGATGAAGAAAACAGTGAATATGCCTGTGTAGCTTATACTCTCAACGAACCTGCTAATCTGGAAAATGCCTCTGTAATGGATGTGGTGGTCGAGGAAAACGAGACTTATATTATACACAGAATAAGTGTTTTGAGAGAAGGTGTTCTGATCGATAAAATTCCTGATACTAAAATTAAAGTTCTTGACAGCGAGAATCAAAGTGATGGCGGTGTTTTGAGCAGTAATAAAAAGATCAATATTACCATAAAAGATTTACGCCTTTATGATGTTTTAATCATGGAAGACTCGAGAGTAAAAATCTTTACGGAGCGTGACTTTTTGCGTAAGGAATTTTCGAAGTTTGTTTGGGTAAGTCCAAGTACGTACTGGGCTTACGGAAGTTACAATTACACTTTTATCAACGACCGTAAAAAAAGGATTGCCTACAAGAAAACTTTCTTCAGGGATGAAGATGGAAATGTATTGGCTCCGGAAATCAATTATTTAGAAAAAGGTCAAAGGTTTACTATCGAAAAAGAAAACTATATCAACTTTGTAGATACCAATCGCGAAATTGCTCCTTTTATTGATTTTGCAACTGATAGTAACTGGGGCGATTTGTCTAATTATATTGCCCCATTATACGAAGAGGTTTATAATAAAGCCGCTTTACAGGAATTTGCCCCTAACCTGGTCGAAAAACTGGAGGCTATTACGAACAAAGATGAGCAATTGCAATTTGCGATTGATTATGTACAAAATCATGTTTATTATGTTTTTAATGCGGATGAAATGAACGGTCATAAACCGCAGGAACCGTCTGTAACCTATCAAAATAAACAGGGCGATTGTAAAGCAAAATGTGTTTTACTGAAGGTAATTCTGGATTACATCAAAGTAGATTCGTCTGTGGTTTTGGTAAATTTCAACACAGATCATTACCTGAAATATTATTTGCCTTCTTTGCTTACTTTTAATCATGTAATTGTAAAAATCGATTATAAAGGCGAGACTTATTTTATTGATGCGACTAATCGTGATGAATTTGGATTAATTGAAAATCGCGGATTTATTTATTTCATGCATTATTTAGAGGTGAAACCGAATCAGGATTTGCAAATAAAAAAATCGCACCGATTCCCTTATTATGGCATCAATGAAAAAGCTGATTTTAATATTGAAAAAAACATCGGTAAACTTGTATTAACGACAACTTACAAAGGAAATCGTGCCAATTATATGCGCAAGTATTTTAAGAATACCAACAAAAGAGAAATCATAGACTCCTGGAATAATTTCTTTTTTTATACACTGAATTATAATAATGACCGAAACGGAACTGATGTTCGAAATATATTCAAAGATACCTCGATCGAAACGTTAAGCGATGACAAACAACTGAACGAATATACGATTCAATACAAAGCTACGATTGAAGATCCGTATTTTACAGACGCACAAAAAAATCGTTTTGTAATGTATTTTGACCGCAATGTGATTAAAAACAATGCAAGAGACTTTTTGCACACGGATATCACGTTCTGGCATAATTTCGACAATGAAAAATATGAAATCAATCTTTATACGGATCAGAGAATCGATGTAGAAGAAAAATTTACGGTTCAGGAAAGCACGATCAAAAATCCATATTTTGATTATACAAGCCGCAAAAAAATCGCAAAAAATGGCGCATCGATTTATATTGATTTTAAACCATTAGTCAATTTAGAAATTCCGCCAGCTGATTTTGAAGAGTTCAGAAATGCGCATCACGAAGTGGCTGACAGTAATTTTGGACTTGGAATTGATATTATAGAACAAGGTTTTATGAATTTGATGAAGTTTAATTTTAAGAAACTGGTAAAATAAACTGCAATAGAAAACGGGGCTAAATTTTAGCCCCGTTTTTTTATTATAAAATACTGTTGCGATTAATTTCTAACACATACAAACATAGATTTGCATTCTTAAAAAAAAGGCATTTCACTTAATTGCAATACTCATAGCTCGCTGTGTGAAGGAAATGCGTTTCTTTTTTACATTTCTATTTGACGTCTATAATCTATGTTTCTATGTGTTTAAAAAATATTAAAGCAATTCAAAATCAGATTTTAATTTGATATCTGCCGATGAAGCTCCAATCATTACTTCAAAATCTCCTGCTTCTGCAATAAATTCTAATTTATCATTGTAGAAAGAAAGTTTCTCTTTGTCGATTGTAAATTCGATTGTTTTAGATTCTCCCGCATTTAATTTTACTTTTTGGAAATCTCTTAATTCTAAAACCGGTCTTACCACAGAACCAAATTTATCTTTTAGATACAATTGCACTACTTCTTCTCCGGCTACTTTACCAACATTCGATAATTGAAAAGAAACTTTGATTGTTTCGTTATTCTTCATTTTTGTCGAAGACAATTTCAAATCTGAATAATTGAATTTAGTATAGCTCAATCCGTATCCAAAAGGAAATTTAGGAGAGTTTTTCAAATCAATATAGGCTGAAACATAATTGGTTTCTGTTTCCGTTTTTGCTGGTCTTCCGGTACTGTAATGATCGTAATAAATTGGAATTTGCCCAATTTCTCTCGGGAAAGTCATTGGCAGTTTTCCTGAAGGATTATAATCTCCAAATAAAACATTTGCGATTGCATTTCCTGCTTCTGTTCCTAACCACCACGTATATACAATTGCCGGAACATTATCAGCCGTCCAGTTGAAGATTAACGGTCTTCCTGCATTTACCAAAACTACAACCGGTTTTCCTGTAGCCTGAATTGCTTTTACTAAATCTTCCTGAACGCCCGGCAAATGAAGGTTGCTTCGGCTTTTTGCCTCACCGCTCATATCGCGGCTTTCACCAATACTCAAAATAACAACGTCAGCTTGTTTGGCTGTCGCAACTGCTTCTGCAAAACCATCTTTGTTGTCTCCATCCACTTCACAACCTTTTGCGTAAAGTAACTTAGTGTTTTTACCTACTTTATTTTGTAAACCGTCCCATTGCGAAACGACCCATTTATTATAATCAACATCCGGTAATTCTACAGACCAAAATCCCATATTGGCTTTGTATTCTTTTACCATTGGCCCGATAAAAGCAATTGTTTTCAAGTTCTTAGAAAGCGGCAAAGTTTCATTTTCATTCTTTAATAAAACAATACTTTTTTGTGCTACATCAAGAGCTGCTTTTCTGTTTTCAGGATTGTTCAACGCTTTATCAGCTCTCTTCTGATCTGAATATCGGTAAGGATCATCAAATAAACCCAATTCGAATTTCTTGCGTAAAATACGTTTCACGGCATCATCAATCAAATCCACCGGAACTTTTCCTTCTTTAACCAATTCAGCTAAATGATATCTGTAGGCATTACTTTCCATGTCCATATCACTTCCTGCGGTAATGGCAGAAAGTGCAGCGGCTTTAAGATCTTTTGAGTAACCGTGTGCTACCATTTCGCCTATCGAACCCCAATCTGAAACTACAAATCCCTGAAAGTTCCATTTTCCTTTTAAAATATCACGTTGCAAATGTGCATTTCCTGTTGCCGGAATTCCGTTTAGGTCATTAAATGAATTCATAAAAGTTGCTGCTCCGGCATCTAATGCTGCTTTGAATGGCGGTAAGTAGGTTTCCCACAACATTCTTTCGCTCATGTCTACAGAGTTATAATCTCTTCCTCCAACGGCCGCACCATAAGCTGCAAAGTGTTTTACGCAGGCCATAACTGAGTTTAAATCTCCAAGTTTATTTCCCTGAAAACCTTTTACTCTGGCATAAGCAATTTTAGATCCCAGATACGTATCTTCTCCGGCACCTTCCATCACTCTTCCCCAACGCGGGTCACGGCCAATATCTACCATTGGTGCAAATGTCCAGTGAATACCGCTTGCGGCAGCTTCTGTAGCAGCTACTCTGGCCGCCAGTTCAATTGCTGTTAAATCCCAACTTGCAGCCTCGGCTAACGGAATTGGAAAGGTGGTTTTGTAACCGTGAATAACGTCCTGGCCAAACAGTAATGGGATTTTAAGACGGGATTGCATCGCCAGTTCCTGATATTGTCTGGTGTATTTTGTTCCAACAACATTTAACATCGAACCTACAATTCCCGCTTTTATTTCGGCTTGCTTGTTTGGATTAATGGTAATGGGCCCCGTTGCAGAATTATCTCCTGTATACTGATTGAGCTGACCAATTTTTTCTTCAATGGTCATTTTCTTCAATAGAGCATTTACTTTCTGGTCTATTGTTTCTTCTTGGGCGACGGCAAAAAAGGATACCATCAACAAGGTAAATGTGGTTAATTTCTTCATTCGTATTTAATTAATTTCGATATAAACTGGTAAGTGATCTGATGGATATCTTAAATCTTTAGAATCACTTAAAACTGCATGTTTTTGTACTGTAAGCCCGCTATTTTTAGAAATAAATATATAATCTAATAATAAGGTTACAGGTTCGTTATGTTTAAAATCATTGAACGTTCCTGATGGACCAAAAGGTTTTTCTTTGGAAACGTCCCTGCTATCATCCATTACTTTTTTGATGGCTACAATTTGTTTTGTATCCGGTTCTGAATTAAAATCTCCCATTAAAAAAACAGGATATTTTTTAGTGTTTATTGCGGCAATTTTCGAAAGAACTACTTCTACTCCTTTTACTCTTGCTACTTCTCCCATGTGATCCAGGTGAAGATTAAAAACCCAAAATGTTTTTTTTGTTTTCAAATCTTTAAACAATCCATAAGTACAAATTCTATTGCAGGCTGCATCCCAGCCTCTCGAAACGACATTGGGCGTTTCTGACAACCAAAACGTGTTGGATTGTTCTACCTGAAAACGGTCTTTTTTATAATAAATAGTACAAGCTTCTCCTTTTCCTTCTTCCTCTCTGCCTATCCCAAATTTATTATAATTGGGCAGAGCCAAAGCGATGTCCGTAACCTGATTGGGAGTGGCTTCCTGAACTCCAAAAATATCCGGACTGTAAAATTGAATTTGCGATGCAAAATAATCTTTTCTGTTTGGCCAGGCATTTTCTCCATCTGAGGCAACGTCCAAACGAATGTTGTAGGACATAATTTTTAAATTCTGACCATAAAATGCTGCATTGACAAAAAGCAGCATCACGACTAAAAAAAATGAATTTCTCTTTTTCATGTTTAAAATTTTAATCCGGTAAAGCTACCATTTCACTAGCCTTAATGAAAAAAAAGAATGTTAATTATATATTCTCCCAAAATTAATATTAGATATATCATAAAAATTTGCTTTTAGTATTACCGTGTCGTCACAAGTACAATATAAATACGAATTTCACCAATTGGCACTAATTACTTTGTGTGATTAAAATTTGTTAAAATCCGTAAAATTCGTGTTCCTGATTAATTTATAATTTTTGTGTTTACGTGTTAGTTTTTTTAGAAACTCTTTATTTTTTTGATTTTGTTTTTTTAACCTCTGAAAACTCTAAATAATTAAGATTAAAACCTCCTTTTTCAAATACTACTTTGATTTTGTTTGTTCCTGCATTCAATTCAACGCCAGATAAAACAACGCTTTTCCATTTTTCATTTCCTCCGGTTACAGGAAGTATAATCGTCTCTGATTTTTTTCCGTTTTCAGTTTCCAGATAAAGTTTTCCTTCTGAATTTTCACTTGAGTAACGAATGGCTACTTTGTATGCATTTTGTTTGGCAACCTGGGTTGTAAACTGCAGCCATTCTCCATCTTCGATAAACGAAACCTGGTAACCATTTGATCCGGCATCTTTGCACGGCAAAATATCAACACCATCATTTCTCATGGTATTTCCTTTGTTCCACTCCTCAAATTTTCCTGTTTCTACTCTGTAATTGATAAAATCGTTATCGAGATAAGCATAACCATTTGTTCCTAAATCATATTGAGTTGCGGCAATTTTTCCCGGAATCAAATGTCTTTTATACGGTTTGGTATCGTTAGTTTGTACTTGTCTGAACATGGCATCAATTACATCCGGTTTTACGGTTATGTTTTCCATTTTATAATTATCCGCCATTTTCATCAATGTTTTTTTCGCAAAATCAGCAGATGGTTTTTGTCCGCCATCTTTCCAATATTTTAATAAAACATCATATTCCGGAATTTTAGTCACTGACGTTACACCGGCAATATTTTCTATCTTTTTCATTGGCCAGAATGCCCATCCAATATTATTGCTTTCTACTAATGTCAAGGCATCTTTGAACCAGACATTTGAGTTTTCACCACTTTCTCCCAACCAGATCGGTACGTTGTATTGTTCTCTGTAATCCAGCATTTTCTGAATCGATTCTTTGGTATTGTAATTCCAGTATTTATGAAAACTCAATGCCATATTTTCATCCCATAAAGGAAAGATTCCGTTGTAATTATTTCCCCAACAGTTTCCTTCGATAAAAATCAAATGGTTGGTATCTACTTCACGAATCGCTTTGGTTACCTGAACCATTAATTCTCTCAAAGGTCCGTTTGAATTTTCATCACAACCATTTTTATTGGTTCCTGTAAAATTCCAGTTCGGTTCATTGATGATATCGTAGGCTCCCATCCATGGATTATCTCTATAGCGTGAAGCCAGTTTTTTCCATAAGGCAATCATTTTTTTCTGGTTGGCTTCACTTTCCCAAAGCGATGGTTTTGTGGTATCATAGTCAGAAATTGCAGCATCATTTCCTTGTCCGCCCGGAGCAGCATGCAAATCTAAAATCAGGTAGATTTTATTCTCAGCACACCATTTCAATAGGTTATCTGTCATCGTAAAACCTTCTTCGATCCAGGTAATTTCGCCATTCTTTTCTTCCTGAACAGATGGCGTATACAAGTTATAATGCATTGGCAAACGGATAGAATTGAAACCCCACACAGCAAGCGAATCGACATCACGTTTTGTGAGTCCGTTTGCTTTATAAGCGGCATAGAATTCCTTTGTTCCCTGTTCTCCAATAACTTCTTCGATCTTCTGTTTGATCACATATTGTGGACTTGCAAAAGGCTGTGTCTGCATCATATATCCTTCCTGCACCATCCAGCCGCCAATTCCGAGTCCTCTTAGTATTATATTTTGTCCGTTGCCATCTACAATTTTTTGTCCGTCCCTGTGCAAAAATCCCTGACCAAAGGCAGTAATTGAAAGCAATAATTGTAATGTGATAATTAATTTTTTCATCCTAATTTTTTAAACTTAAATTTGTATTTCAAGAGAAAATCCTTTTTTCTGATCTGCTATTCCATAATCAAAACTCTAATATTCTAAAGTCTGCATAGCATGCGCCGGTATTCTGATAGTCGTTTTTAGAGCGCCTTTTGTAATGCTGTACACTATCTCTTTATCAGATGAATTCATTACAACCGTAACAATTTTTCCGTTTGTATTTCTAAACGAGGTACTTAGCAGGCTTTTATCGCTCAGAGTTGCCTCGATACGTTTTGCATTTGGTCTGATAAATTTTGATAAATGTCCTATATAATAATACATTGGCGTGTAGATCAACTCGTCTTTTGCCGTATCGCCATGAATTGGGGCAAAACAAAAATTACCCACATGATTTGGACCTCCGTTTTGATCTAAAAGAATGTTCCAATCTGTCCAGGCAACGGTTCCGTTGTTAAAATCACTGATCATGTTAAGTCCATAGCGTTCTGCATTTCCCCAAAACTGAAACTTGGCAGCATCGAATTTTTCGATACAGCCTTCGGTAAAAATTAGATTTTTGTCGGGAAAGGCTTTATGAACTTCTGCTACAGATTCGAATTTTGGTGTACCGCCGTTCCAGGTTTCGTACCAGTGAAATCCAATTCCCCAGGCATATTTTGATACTTCGGGATCTGAGAAAACAAGATTAGCTCTTTTTACAAGCATATCTCCGCGATTGTGGTCCCAGATAATTATTTTTTTAGAACCTAAATTTTCTTTTTCTAAGGTTGGCCCAAGAAAGTTTTTTAGAAAATCTCTTTCAGCTTCAGGGGTATAAATACAGGATTCCCATCGTTGAGTCGCCATTGGCTCATTCTGAATGGTTAAACCCCAAACCGGAATTCCTTCTTTTTCATATGCTTTTATAAATTTCGCATAATAATTTGCCCATGACTGTGCAAATTCAGGCAATAAAACGCCGCCGTGCAAAATATCATTATTGTCTTTCATAAAAGCTGGGGGACTCCATGGACTAACAAATAAAGTTAATTTCCCGCCGGCAGTTTCTATTGCTTTTTTGATTAATGGGATTCTATATTTTCTATCATGATCAATATTGAAAGTTTTCAGTTCTTTGTCTCCTTCCTGGACATAAGTATAACTTTCGCTGCTGAAATCGCAACTATGAATGTTGGTTCTGGCTAAAGAGTAGCCAATCCCTTTATTTTTGTCGTAATAAGCGGTGAGAAATTCCTGTTGGTTTTTTGGCGATAGTTTGGCAAAGACTTCAGCACTTGCGTCTGTAATTGCGCCGCCTATTCCCAGAAAAGTCTGGTGTGTTTTTGCCGGATCTACAATAATAGAAACCGTTGATTTTGTTTGTTGTGTAGTTGAGATCAGGTCATTTGATAATGACAATCTTAAAGGCGTATTTTCAGCAGTAGTGTAAACATTAATTTTTGCATTCGATTTGGCTTTAGCACCGCCGGATTGAGCTACAGCTTTTGATGAATAACCACTTAACAGCAGAATTAAAATTGGAATTACTAAAATTTTATAGGTTGATTTCATTATATTTTTAGATACTATTAAAAAAAATAAGGGCTAAATAAATAGCCCCTAACTACTAAACAAAATATTAATAAACTAAAGTCTGTATTGCGTGTGCCGGTATTTTTACTACTGTTTTTTGAGTAGCTACTATTAAATTATAAGTAATCTCGTTGTCTGTATGATTCATGACAACAGTTGACATTGTTCCGTCAGTATTTAAGAATGAAGTACTTTGCAAATAGCTTCTGCTTACTGCTGTGCTTACACGAACAGCATTTGGCCGAATGAATTTTGAAAAATGTCCGATATAATAATAAGACGGAGTATATATTAATTCTCCGGTTGTTGTGTCTGCATGTATTGGGGCAAAACAGAAATTACCAACGTGATTTGGACCTCCATATTGGTCTAAAAGAATGTTCCAGTCTGTCCATCCAACAGTTCCGTTATTAAAATCATTGATCATTGAAGTTCCGTATCTTTCGGCATTTGGCCAAAACTGATATCTGGCGGCATCAAATTTCTCTACACAGCCTTCTGTAAACATTAGTTTTTTATCCGGATATGCTTCGTGAACTCTTGCCACATTTTCGAACAATGGTTGTGCACCTGTCCAGGTTTCGTACCAATGAAATCCTATTCCCCAAACATATTTTGCAGCTTCAGGATCTGAGAAAATAACATTTGCCCTTTGTACCATTAAATCACGATTGTGATCCCAGGCAATAATTTTTATTCTTTCTAAACCTTCTTTTTTAAGCGTTGGCCCTAAGTAGTTTTTAAGAAAATCTCTTTCTTCTTCTGCAGTATACAAACAAGATTCCCAGGTTTGTGTTGCCATTGGCTCATTTTGTACTGAAGTTCCCCACATTGGAATTCCTTCTTTTTCGTAAGCTTTAATAAATTTGACATACATATTTGCCCAAGCCTGATAAAACTCAGGAAGCAGCGTTCCTCCTTTGAGTACATTTTTATTGCTTTTCATAAAAGCATTTGGTGACCATGGCGTTGCATAAGTAACTAATTTTCCTCCGGCTGTTTTGATGGCTTGCTTTATAAGCGGAATGCGATATTGCCTATCATGTTCAATCGAGAAAGTTTTTAAATCCTTATCGCCTTCTTCAATATAAGAATAACTCGCACTACTAAAATCTGAACTTTGAATTGTAGTTCTTAATAATGTGTAGCCAATTCCTTTTTGAGTGTCGTAATAAGCATTTAAAAATTCTGTTTGTTTTTCTTTTGATAGTTTAGCAAAAATTTCGGCACTTGCATCAGTAACAGCTCCTCCAATTCCCATAAAGGTCTGGAATCTTTTTGATGGCTCAACAAAAACTGAAATCTCAGTTTCTACCGGTTGTTTTGATGCTGCAAAGGATAAATTATCTGTAGGGGTTAACCTTAATTTTGTATGATCAGCAGTGGTGTACACCGTGATTTTTTTATTCGTTGTTGTAAATACTTGTTGTGGTTTCTGATTTTTCTGCTGTGCAAAAACAGCTAGAGAAAAACACAAACAAGTAATAATAAGGCCGTTT
Organism: Flavobacterium aquidurense; assembly: GCF_002217195.1. NCBI lineage: Bacteria > Pseudomonadati > Bacteroidota > Flavobacteriia > Flavobacteriales > Flavobacteriaceae > Flavobacterium > Flavobacterium aquidurense. The sequence continues at coordinate 96,370 of NZ_MUGR01000010.1, forward strand.
TTTTTCATTGTATCTGTTTTAATAATTAAAACTTTTTTTTGCAAATAATTGATTTAAAAAATAGCCCATTATCCTAAGTGAACATGGGCTATCTGGCAACCAAACTTAACTTAACTTAAACTTATTTTTGCATTTCTGTTTTTTAGAAAGACAGAGATTTTCGCCTCAGTCTTTTTTGAATACAAATGCTGAATTTTATTGTACAGATTAATTATAACCTTTATTCTGAACCATTTTAGTGTTATTGAATTCACTGTATGGTATTGGCCAAAGTTCATTTTTGTTCGCCGTAAATCCTTTAAATGCAAGTTTAGACGCTGCTTCACCAGTTCTTACTAAGTCGTACCAACGGTGTCCTTCTCCTGCAAGTTCTAATCTTCTTTCAGCCAGAATAGCCGGAATAGAAACTGGTACAGATGGCAAACCAACTCTATTTCTAACAGCATCTAAAAGTGCCTGAGCTCTTGCTCCTGTTCCTCCCAGAGCTTCAGCTTCCATTAGATAGGTATCTGCTAAACGAATGATGTAAGTATTCACTCCAAAGTTCAATGCTCCTTCAGAAGTTCCTATATCACTATTAACCGGTGAATATTTTATAAAATGATATCCTGTTTCCTGGTAACTTGGATCATAGGTCATGTTACCAGCTGCTTGTTGCGCAGCTGCATCAAAAATTGTAGATGCAAAACGCGGATCTCCTTTTAAAGTATTACCCAAATCAGCTGTGATCACCATAAATCCCCATCCGTTGATATAATCAGGAATACCTGCCGCTATACCTGCCGGTGTTCTTTTGAAGTTACGCATTCCGCTTAACTGGCTTACAAGGTTTCCTTCGTCATCACCTCTTTCAAAATTGTCCCATTTAGTATTTCCTTCGCTAGAATAACTAATTTCGAAGATTGATTCTGTATTGAATTTATTTTTATGATTCCATAAATCAGCAAACTTATCCAACAATTTGTATCCAAAACTACTCGTTGATCCCGGTGTACCATTTACCTTAGCAAATTCTGCAGCAGCTTCCGGTTTTTTGTTATCATATAAATAAGCCTTTCCTAAAAGTGCCGTTGCAGCACCTTTTGTAAAACGGCCTAACTCGTCAGGAGCTAAAGTAATTGGCAAATCTGCAATTGCTTCAGTCAAATCTTTTTCGATTTGTGCATACACCATTGCCGGAGTCGCTTGTACTGTTATTGCAATTTCCTCTCTTGTATATGGAGTTAATTTTAACGGTACGTTTCCAAACATTCTCACTAAATCAAAATAGTAATAAGCTCTTAATGCTTTAACCTCTGCCAGGAAACGCGCTTTTTTAGCAGCATCCATATCAATTTCAGGCAATTTTACAACCATGATATTACATCTTGCAACTCCCTGAAAATAGTTGGACCATACTGCCGGCGGAATATTCGTAGGGCTTACTGTATAGTTGTTCATAACCTGAAGTCCTGGCTGATCTGCATTGTTTCCTCCTCCTGCATAAAAATCATCAGATGCAGAATTTAATAATAACAATGGGGCGTTTTCCATAGCTCCGGCATATTTCCCTAATTTATCATAAGCCGCTATTAATCCGGAATAAGCGTCTTTTTCAGTTTTATAAAAATCCTTTTCCAAGACAACTCCATCTCCTTTTACCTCCAGCTTTTCATCGTTATCACACGACGCAAGTGACAATATTGCCCCTAATGCTATTAATGAATGTTTAAAACTTATAAGTTTCATAATATTTTATTTTTAAATTAAAATTGTAAATTAACTCCCAACATGTATGTCTTAGCCTGAGGATAGAAACCTCTATCTACACCTTGCACATTGTTTACACCTGCAGTAGTCGCTCCTCCAATTTCAGGATCAAAACCAGTATATTTTGTAATTGTAAACAAGTTTTCACCTGTTACATAAAGTCTCACTTTTTGTAATGAAATGCTTTCTATCCATTCTTTTGGAAAAGAATATCCAAACTGAATCGTTTTAAATCTGAAGAAATCACCATTTTGTAAGTGGAAAGTTGATGGATTATTAAAGTTATTATTAGTATCAGCATTAGTAACTCTAGGATAGGTATTTGAAGTTCCTTCTCCTGTCCAGCGCCCTAAAACTTCTGTTTGGTAATTAGCATTCAAAACATCTAATCTTCTTAATCCCTGATAAATTTTATTTCCGCCTGCTCCCTGACCAAAAACTAATAAGTCAAATCCGCGGTAATCTAAGTTCAATGTTAAACCGTAAGTAAATTTAGGCAATGAGCTTCCTAAGAAAGTTCTGTCATCTGCCGTGATTTTACCATCGCCATTAAGGTCTTCCCAACGGAAATCTCCTGGTTTAGCATTAGGCTGAATTATCGCACCTGTAGAACTTTTGTAAGCATCAATTTCTGCCTGATTCTGAAAAATACCAGCTGTTTTAAACCCGTAGAACGAGTTGTAAGCGTGACCTACCTGAGTTCTGTTGATTTCATAAGTGGTAGACTGCACTTTTTCAGTACCTACTACAAAATCAACTCCTTTGTCGATGTAAGTAACTTCGTTTTGGATATAAGAGAAGTTACCATTTACAGAAAGGTTCAATGCTCCTATTTTTTTACGGTAGCCCAATTCAATATCAAAACCTTTGTTTTGCATATCAGCTAAGTTGGCATAAGTATCTCCTGTAACTCCAACAAATCCGGGAATTGGCACTTTCATAATAATACCAGATGTTTTTTTGTTGAAAAAATCCACACTTAAATTAAAGTCATGAAACAAAGTCGTTTCAAAACCAATATTAGCTTGTTTTGTTTCTTCCCATTTTAAGTCAGGATTTGGAATCGCATTTGGACTTTGTCCAGGAATTGGCAATCCATCAGCACCAATAGTGTAGTTTCTTTGGATTCCGATAGTAGACAAGTATAAGAAATCCGGTGATGAGTCATTACCTGTTACACCGTAACCTCCTCTAATTTTTAATGTATTGATCACATTGTTATCTTTCCAGAACTCTTCTTTTGATGGTACCCAACCTAACGAAGCAGAAGGGAAAGTTCCGTATTTGTGCGTTGGTCCAAATCTGGTAGAACCGTCACGACGAATAATACCTGACACAATGTATTTTTCTTTGTAGTCATAGTTTAATCTTGAGAACAATGATTGTACTCTGTGTTCTACAGCTTGCCCATTATAAGCATTTGCAATTTTGTCTTTGATTGGAATATCAACATTAAAAGAAGCATCTTTATGATTTGTAGCAGGAATTCCTCTGTACGTAATGTCGTTACCAGAAGTAATATTATCTACATAAGTACCCACTCCTAATAAAACATTGAAATGGTGTTCTCCTATTTTTTTGTCATAATTTAATGTGTTCTCCCAGTTCCAGCTAAAAGATCTTTTGTATGATCTAAAAAGCTCATTGGTGTTTTTTACAGTCGCATTATTCAGGTAAGAAACCGGAGTAAAGTTATCAGATCCGTAAAATGCTAATTTTCCACCAGCTACTGATTTAAATTTTAAACCTTTTAAAACTTCTGCTTCAACATAGATGTTTCCAACAAAATTATCAGCGAAATCATTATTGCCTAATCTTGTTTGTGCATAAGCAAGAGGATTTGTATTTTCCTGAATAACATTAGTAGAAATACCATAATAGTTCCCATTTGCATCTTTAAGAGCATTAGCAGGAAATGTATTGTATACAGCAGGATTAGTTTCAATAACCGGAGTCAACGGATCTAAGTTGATGGCTGAAGCCAATGGTCCTCCAAATTCATTATTTGTATTACCAATACCAATAGTTTTTTCGTGAGAATATCCTAAAGTTTGTCCAACTTTGATATAATTTCCAATTTTATGAGTAGAGTTTAATCGGATATTTTTTCTGTTGTAATTGGATATTTGTGGTGTCACAATACCTTCTTGGTCGATTAAACCAAAAGACATATAAAAAGTAGACACATCATTACCACCACTAAGGCTTAATTCCTGAGAAGTACGTTGAGCATGTTTATCAAAAATAACATCTTGCCAATCTGTTCCTTGTCCAAATCCTGCAACCTGAGCAGGTGTGTATTTTGGGGCTTGTCCGGCGTTTACAGCAGATTCGTTCATAATCATTGCATACTGAGAGCCATTAAGCAAATCTAATTTTTTAGCCGGAGCCGAAGTTCCTGCAAAACCATTATAATTTACATTGATTTTTCCGGCTTTTCCTTTTTTGGTAGTTACCAGAATTACCCCGGCAGCAGCACGAGAACCGTAAATAGCACCAGAAGCACCATCTTTTAATACCTCAATAGACTCGATATCAGATTGGTTCAGATACCCTATACCTCCATTGTCTACTACTACACCATCAACAACCCATAAAGGATCATTATTATTCAGAGTTGTAAAACCACGAACACGTATTGTAGAAGCAGATCCCGGTTGTCCTGCATTTGAAGCAATAGATACACCCGAAACTCTACCTTGTAAAGCTTGCTCAACTCTTGTTATAGGAAGGTTTTCTAAATCCTTTGCTTTAACGCTGGAAATAGCACCTGTTACTACACTTCTTTTTTGAGTACCATATCCTACTACTACAACCTCATTTAAACTTTGAGATTCTGGTCTCAATTTGATATCTAGTTTTGTTCTTCCGTTTACAGCTTCCTGAACAGTAACGTATCCAACAAAACTGATACTTAAAGTTCCGTTTGAAGGAACAGCGATTTGAAATTTACCATCAAAGTCTGAAGCTGTTGCCTTACTTGTGCCTTTAATTAAAATTGTTGCCCCAGGGACGGGCATTCCACTTTCATCATTAATTGTCCCCGTTACCGTAACATCTTGAGCCATTACGATAACTGAAAACAGTAGAGACGAAATACAAAAAATAAGTAATTTTGTTAATTTCATTTTTCTAAAAATTTTGGTTAATTAATTAGTAATTTGATGCAATAATAAAGTTAAATTTTTACTATCAACAATAAAAATTCATTACAAAAACACATCAAAGCATAATTTAATACACTACAAAAACACATCAAATTATTATTAATACGATTGATTATAAGACTTTTATAAAAAATAATATATTGTTATAAAAATGTTAAGTAAAAAAATAAACACTACATTTATGAAATAAAGTCAAATTGATCATTTATTCAAAATAATGG
>NZ_MUGR01000011.1:0-95909 GCF_002217195.1 Flavobacterium aquidurense
ACACTGTTTAACTATTAATCTTTTAATGTGGCTAATGCGAAATTCACAACATTTTCAACAAACACCTTTTATAAATGATCTAAACAACAGAATACTATAAAAAATACTCAAATTACCAATCGCTTTTATTTCTCAATTATTTTATAATAATCACAAGAATTTAAGTCCAAAAAAACGTTTTGCATATTTTTATGTGCTCGAGAACATTAATTTTGTGTGTTCGAGCACATTTTTTGTGTTTTTTCTTGTTTAATAAAAATATAATCGATAGTTTCGTCACAGATTAATCTTAAAACTAAGTTAATTAACCGTTTTTTCAGGTGGATTTTATCATTAAAAAATGAAGAAAAAGGGAAGGAATAATAACGAATCAGACTAGAATTTAAGCTTCTTTTTTATCCGGAGAATAACTCAATTACAAACCAAATAAAAAACAAAACATGAATTTTCAACTAAAAAAAGAAATCTAAAACCTACAAACAGAAAAAACAAATTAATCATTAACCAAAACCATTTAAAGTATGAAATTATTAACCCAAAAAAAACCCAGGGATTTTAGGATTAACAATCTATCCGGTAAGGAAATCAAACTCACGATTCTTTCCTTACTAGCTTTTACGTTTCAGGCTTCAGCGGCTGCACCAATAAATATGTCATACAAAAACAGTACTTCAATATTTTTTGAAAAAACGGTAAAAGGAAAAGTAACGGATCAAAACGGACTTCCTATAGCAGGTGCGAATGTTATTGTAAAAGGCAGTTCTACTGGTGTTCAAACAGATGTTGATGGAAGTTTTGCCATTACTGTTGCTGATAATGTGACTAAACTTATCGTGACGTACATTGGTATGGAAGATCAGGAAGTAACAATTGGATCTTCTCCTATAAAAGTTGTCATGAAAGAGGTTGGGCAAAAATTAGAGGAAGTTGTAGTTGGATACGGAAAAGCGAAGAAAAAAGATCTTACCGGTTCTGTGAGTTCTATTGGAAAAGACAATCTGAACTTAGGCGGTACAATCTCTAATGTGGGACAAGCTTTGCAAGGACGTGCATCAGGAGTTCAGGTACAGCAAAATAGCTATGCTCCGGGAAGCAGCCCATCGATTGTAATTAGAGGAGGAAACTCACTAAACACTTCTAATGCGCCATTATATGTTGTTGATGGATTTATTACAAGTACGGGTGCACAAATTAGCCCCAATGACATTGAAAACATTCAGATTCTAAAAGACGCTTCTTCTACCGCTATTTACGGTGCCAGAGGTGGAAATGGGGTAATATTGATTACCACTAAAAAAGGAAAATCAGGAAAAATGCAAATTGAAGCTGAAATCTCTGATGGTTTTCAAAATATTATAAAAGAGCCTTCATTACTAACAGGTCAGCAATATGCTAACATCCAGAATGCAATCGCTGCTGAAAATGGAAGGCCTCCAGTATTTCCTGCAAGTTTTCCGGTTGCCAATACCAATTGGTTTGCAGCCGCAACACGTCCGGGAGAAGTACTGAACAGAACGATAAACTTTAGCGGAAGCGATAAAACTTCTAAATTTTTTCTATCAGGAAATTATTTAAAACAAACAGGTGCATTAGAAAATACTGATTTTACAAGATATTCTGTGAGAATGGGTGGTGAGAAAAAATTCAGTGACAAATTAAATATCGGAACTAATATTTACGGTGCTGCCAGCGAAGGACATAATAGTGACTTTGGTGATAATATTCTATCTCCTATGTATTCTATTCAGACCGCTCCGCCTAATCTTCCTATTTATAATGCAGACGGAACTTATTATAAATATCAGGGAAAAGATAATGCGCTTGCACTTTTGCTTGAACCAACAGATCATACGATAAACAGGCTGGTTAACGGCAGCATGTTTTTGGATTATGAAATCATAAAAGGACTTACGTATCATTTTGGTGCCGGTGCGGAATGGCAGGAAAATATTCAGGGAAAATATACACCAAGAACATTGGTGGCCGGAGCTGCTCTGAATGGTACGGGATCTGAAGAAAACAAGACTTATTTTAGATGGAGTACAGAGCAATATTTAACATATAAATTCAATATAAAAGAACAGCATTCTTTTTCTGCGATGATTGGTACTTCTAATCAAAAAGATACTTTCGAAAGAATGAAAGCTTCCGGCTCCGGTTTCTCTAATGATTTGCTAACGTATTACAATCTTGAGAGTGCGGCAGTTTACCTGAAACCTGAAACGGAAAAAACAGAAACGAAACTGACTTCTTATTTTGGAAGGCTGAACTATGGTTTTGATGATAAATATTTGCTTTCTTTCACGATAAGAAAAGATGGTTCTTCTCGTTTTGGTCCTAATAATAAATTCGGAATTTTTCCTTCAGGAGCTATTGCCTGGAAAATAACGAATGAACCTTTTATGCAAAAACAAACTACTTTTTCTGAGCTTAAATTAAGAGCCAGTTACGGTATTACCGGTAATGACGGTATTGGGGATTATGCCTACATGAACAGATTAAAATCGTGGGGAGTAACTATTGGAGAAGGCAACTTTGTTGGCGGTACGGAACCAGCAAATTTAGCAAATCCGAACTTAAAATGGGAACAAACTGCTCAAACCAACTTTGGTTTAGACATGGGATTCTTCAATGATAAACTTACTGCTACAATTGATGTCTACGAAAAAAGAACTACTGATGCCCTTTTGAATGTTCCTGTTGGGGGATGGTGGGGATTTGATGTTCAGAGAATAAATTCAGGAGTAATTCAAAACCGAGGAATTGAGCTTGGAATAAGCAGTACTAACTTTAGAAATGATAAATTCTTATGGACTACTTCTTTGAATGTTGCTTACAATAAACAAGAAATCATATCACTTGCTGACAATGTAAGAATCATTAGTACCAATACTTCAAATCCTAGTGGTACAGTTTCAGGTCAGGAATTTACCAGATTAGTTCCGGGAAAAGAAATGGGCGAATTATACGGCTATAAGTATGCAGGAGTAATCAAAACCGGAGAAACTTATGCAGCTCAACCACTGTCTGTAGCGGGAGATCCAAAATATGTAGATGTAAATGGTGATGGCGTTATTAATGCTGATGACAGAACATATTTAGGAAATTCTACGCCACACTATACAGCCGGATTAAACAATGATTTCAGATATGGAAATTTTGATTTAAATATCTTTTTCCAGGGTGCTTTTGATTATTCAGTTTATAATATGACAAAAATGGTTGGTGAATCATCTACGAGTACAGATGCTTTGAATCGTTGGGTTGCCGGAACAAATGAAAACACAGATATTCCAAGAGACGGATATTACAAAAGTAAATACGGTAGTTATGTAAATTCAAAATTTGTTGAAGATGCCTCTTATATCCGTTTGAAAAATGTTTCTATTGGATATTCTATCCCGGAAAGCCTTTTGAAACCTACAAAATTCATCGATAGTATCAGATTGTATGCTATTGGACAAAATTTGTTTACGATCACCAATTATTCCGGAAATGATCCTGAAGTAAATGGTCATTTTACTCCTGACAACACCACAAAGCAAAACTTAGGCGGAGGAATCGACTTCAACTCATTCCCGGCTTCAAGAACCTTTATTTTGGGAATAAAAGTCGCCATTCACTAGTCTAAAAAAAGCTTTTGTAGTAACATTAAATTTATTAAAATGAAAAAATATACCATACTATTACTGCTACTTACCGCAGGAACACAGTTTTCCTGTAATCAGGATCTTGATCCTACGGTGTATAGTAACCTGACCAATACAAACGGTTATCAAACCAAGTCAGATGCTGTAGCAGCCATTAACTCAATTTATGGCAGATTAAAAGGTCCGTCAGTAGGAGATAACTTTTCGTACTGGGCAACAAGACACTTTGCATTGACAGATATTGCAACAGATTTAGGTCATTGCCAATTTGGTGGAGATCCGGGACAATTGTCTTTAGGAACCTGGAGTTCGACAAATGGTTTGCTTAAAGAAGACTGGAACGCCATGTATAAATTAGTTGCTAACGCCAACAGTGCCATTTTCAACATTACACCAATGTCAGGAATTACTGCTGCCGAAAAAGTACAATTTATAGCCGAAGCTAAATTTTTAAGAGCATCAGCTTACATGGATTTAACGGATGCCTGGGGCCCGGTAATTTTAATTACAGAAGCCAATTTGGGAAATCCGGGGTATTTAGACCAGACACCACCTTCATCTGTTGAAGAAATTGATGCTTTTATGATCAAAGAATTAAATGAAGCTGCAGATGTATTGCCGGTTAATTACAAAGAAAATGCTATTTATGGCACTAATGACGTAGGTCGTGCTACAAAAGGTGCAGCACTGACTTTATTGGCAAAACTATATCTGCGCAATCACGATTGGCAAAAAGTAGCTACATTGACACAGCAAGTAATGAATCTGAACGAATACAGTCTTTTCCCTACTTATTTAGGTTTGTTTAAAGAAAGTAACAAATGGTGCAGCGAAAATATCTTTTCTTCATTAAGTGATGCCAATACAAACGGAACTGAATTATTGAATCACTTTGGGCCAACTGATCATCCCGTTGTACAAAACAGATGGCAATATTATACTGTAAACTGGGATTTCTACAACACTTTTGGTGATGAAGATGACAGAAAAAAATGCTTTTTCCCTGAATTTATGGGGTCAGATGGTTTGTTGCACAAACAAGCTCCTTCTTTAGGTGCTCAGCCACCAGCAGGTGTGCTTTATATGCCGGACGTTTCAACTCGAAAATATGCTGATGATGAGACTACTACTTATTACGACGGTCATAGTGTAAACATTTTACGTTACGCAGATGTATTGTTAAGCAGAGCCGAAGCATTAAACGAAATTAGTGGCCCAACATCTGAAGCAATCGACCTTATTAATCAGGTTAAAGGAAGATCACATGCAAAACTTTTGGTTTTATCAGACCACACTCAAGCCTCATTACGAGATGCGATATTACAGGAAAGAGGATGGGAACTTTTCTTTGAAGGGAAACGTCGTGCTGACTTAATCAGAATGAACAAATACGATGTTCTTGTAAATGCCTATCACTTAAGAGTTGGTGAAGCTGCACAAATCAAAATGCCACAAAATAAATATTATACTTATCCGCAAAGTCAGGTTGATCTTAACCCTAAGTTAAGCAACGCCGACAGACAATAAAAAAGAAACCTAATCAGGAACAGATATCCTTAAAAGCCTGTCTGTTCCTGATTTTTAAACAAAAAAAAAGTACTTTTCTGTATCATAAAAAGAAGCCTTTCAGATGATCAAAAAATTAATAATAAAAGGGAGTTTTATTTTGGTGCTACTTGCCTTGGTAAGCTGTTCTAAAAATCAGGGCAATCAGATTAAAAATATCATTATTGGAACTCATAGCAACAACGAATTGAAAATTCAAATCGATGTTACTACGAATGACAATGTTCAGGTATTTGCAGAATATTGGTCTGACAAAGATGGAATCAAAAATAAAATAAGTTCTCCAGTTTCAAAAACAGGACTCTCCCACTCTTTGGTACTTTGCAATATTATTCCGGAAACCAATTATAGTTTTCAGTTGGTTACCATTCAAAACAAAGAAAAAGATACCAGTAAAGTATATACGTTTAAGTCCAGAGCATTACCGGAATGGCTGCAAAAACAATTCAAGGCAAACTGCCCGAAACCGGAACTATTACCTGAAAATTTCAAAAAAGGTTTTATGCTGTTAGCCAAAAGAGAAACACCCGGAGTAGCATACATTGTAGATTATAAAGGCAATCTAAGATGGTATCATACCGTAGAAGGAACAGGTTTTAAGGTTACTCATTTTACCAAAGAACAAAGCATTATCGCCATTCTGGGAAAAAATGATGAACCAACAAGTTATGGCAGTGAAATTCTTGAAATCAATTTACAAGGAGATACACTAACATATATTAAAAAAGGACAAGGTGATTTTAAACAAGTGATTCATCATGAAATTATTAAAAAATCAGCGAACGAAATTGTCACTATAACTGTCGATCAAAAGATAATGGATTTAACTTCTATTGGAGGAAAAAAGAACGATACGATCAACGGAGACGGAATTTTAATTTTAGACCGTAAAGGAAAACAACTCTGGAAATGGAGCGTTTTTGATGATTTAGATCCAATGAAAGATAAAAATTTACTAAAAACAAAAAAGGACTGGACGCATGCCAATAGCCTTAATTATGATAAAGACGGTAATTTTCTAATCTCTTTTTATAACAACGGACAGATCTGGAAAGTAGATGCCAAAACAGGTAAAGTACTCTGGAAATTAGGCAAAGGAGGCAATATGAAAATGTCTGACGATAGTAATTTCTCTCAAGCCCATGCCGCTCACATTAATAGCGAAGGAAGTCTGCTATTTTTTGACAATGGGGTAGAGAAAAAACAATCTTCGGTTTTTGCTTTGAAATTAGATGAAAAAGAAAAAACTGTAAAACTGGATTTCCACATCAAACTTCCAAAAGATATTTACAACGATAGAATGGGAAGCGCTTATATGATTGATAAAGATGCCTTTTTAGTTTGCTGTTCAAAAAGACATATCACCGTTTTGACCAATAAAAAAGGAATTTTGCTTTGGGCATTAGAATCAGAAATCCCGCCTTATCGTGTAGAATTTATTCCGGAAGAAAAGATGAAACCCTTTCTTCTTAATTAAAAATACAATTCCATTTTACGATTTATAGAATCAGATTAAAAATAGTAAACATGAAAAAAATAATTCTTATTGGTCTGTTTTCAGCATTGCCAATTGTTGTTTTCAATTCCTGCAATACTTCAAATTCTCAAACACTTGCGGCAAAAACAGCCACTGATGATTCGTACATTACAATTGATACATCGAAAATTCCTGATGATGAATTTGGAGAATCAGTGCGTTACGGAAGAGAATTGATGTTAAAAACAGCGTATTATATTGGTCCAAATGGTACCAAAGGAAAATATTTAGGCAATAAAATGAATTGTACCAATTGTCATCAGGATGCCGGTACAAAACCTTATGCCTTCAATTTAATGTCGTCTCATGATAATTATCCGCAATACCGCGGACGTGAGAATAAAGTACTTACGCTTGCTGAACGCGTTAATAATTGTATCATGCGCCCTCATTCCGGAAAACCTCTTCCGCTTGACGGAAAAGAAATGGTGGCTTTTTTATCATACTTTAAATGGATCAGCAAATTTGTTCCTAAAGACGGGAACTTTAAAGGAGCCAAAAATCTAGAAATAGAATTCCCGGATGTAGCTGCAAGTCCTGAAAGAGGAAAAGCTCTTTTTACGGAAAACTGTGCGCGCTGTCACGGCAATAATGGCGAGGGACTTTACAACGCTGATAAATCCGGTTACACGTACCCTCCACTTTGGGGAGATTATGGTTACCAGCCTGGTTCAAGTATGCACAGAGTGATCAAACAGGCACAATGGCTAAAAAATAATATGCCTTATGATAAAGTCGCAATAGGAAAACCGTACCTTACAGATATGCAGGCGCTTGACATCGCAGCATACGTAAATGATGATAAAATACATCCAAGACCAAACCCAAAAACACTGGATTATCCTAACCAAATGGGAAAACCTATTGATTATGCACACAGCCCTTTTATCGATAATTTTTCTGCAGAACAACATAAATACGGACCATACAAACCAATTATTGCCTACTGGAAAAAGAATGGCTGGAAAGCTGTTTACTAACTTTTAAATTAGCATACCTATTAACCTGAACATATATAAAATGAAACCAAACCTAAAAAACACATCAATTTTGAGTAGACTATTGATCATCTGCCTTTGTATTTTCAGTATTCCAATGGCTGCACAAATCAAATACACGGATGGCAAGGACAGCTGGAATCCTAATTTGTTAGGAAATCACCGTGTAGCAGTAGTATTTTCCGGTACAGGAAATATTGCTAAAACCACTATCGAATGGCGCAGAAGGGATGAAAACCCTGAACTCAAAAAAATTATTGTTCAGGATGCAGCAGGAAAAGAAATACAAAATACCAAAATCGAAAATAGTAATAGAGAAAGCGGAACTATTTTCTTTGAACCTGTTTCAGGAAAAGGAACGTATTACGTGTACTACATGCCCTATATTGACGAAGGAACGGCCAATTATCCTAAAGGAATTTATGCCAAACCCGAAAATAAAGCTGATCCACAATGGTTGTCTAAAATCAAATCTAATATGGCTGACAATTGCAGTGTTACAGAAATTCAGAGTATAAATGCTTTTAATAGTTTTTATCCAATGGAAGTAATTGCAACAGCAGCAGAAACGAAAGATCTTATTGCTAAAAACAGCGGTAATACATTTTTGGTTTTCCCGGAAGACAGATTGTATTCAATCCGAATGAAAAATGATTTACCACAAAGATGGATTCAAAAAGGCGTTCAGAATACTTTTTCAGATACTGCTTTAAAAGGCGAATATCTTGCTTTTCAATTGGGCGTTTATGCTTTACAGGATTTAAAGAATGTAAAAGTTACTTTTTCAGATTTAAAAAATAGTAACGGAGCAACTATTTCATCAAAAAACATCAATTGTATCAATACAGACGGAGTGAAATATGACGGAAATCTTTTTACGAATACTGTATCAGTTTCAAAAGGAAAAGTACAGGCAATGTGGTGCGGAATCGATGTTCCTCAAACTGCCGCTGCAGGAACTTATACCGGAAAAGCGACTGTTGTTGCTGATGGAAAACCTGCAGTAATCACACTTGAGATAACTGTAAAGAATGAAGTTACTAAAAACGGAGGAATCGATTCTCCGGAGAAAATGACACGCTTAAAATGGCTAAATTCTACTTTAGCCCAGGAAAATACTGTGATTGCACCTTATACGCCATTAGTTGTAAAAGATAGCGAAATATCTCTATTAGGCAGAAAATTGGTTTTAGGAGCAAATGGTTTTCCAACTCAGATTCAGACTTTCTTTACTTCTGAAATGACCACTACAAGTACAAAAGCAAACGATATTTTAAGCGCTCCTTTTGCCTTTCATTTTATAGATGCTGCAGGAAAAGAAACGGCACAATGGAAAAACTCAGGACTTAAATTCACTAAAAAAGAAGCCGGAACCGTTTCATGGGAAAGTACTTCTACTTCTCAGTCTATTCAAATGGATGTGAATGCAGCTATCGAATTTGATGGTTTCCTACATTATACCGTAAAAATTACAGCTCTTGAAGATGCTGCTTTCAATGATATCAATTTTCAAATCCCAATGCAGCCTTCATCAGCAAAATACATGATGGGATTAGGTCAAAAAGGCGGTGATCGTCCTGCTGCTTTAGACTGGAAATGGGATGTGGCACATAAAAATCAGGATGGAGCCTGGATTGGAAATGTAAATTCAGGATTGCAATTTTCTTTAAGAGATGAAAAATACAGCCGTCCGTTAAACACGAATTTCTATTTACAAAAACCTTTATTATTACCAACTTCATGGGGTAACGACAACAAAGGAGGAATTACAATCACGCCAAACCAAAAATCAGTTTTGGTAAATGCTTACAGTGGAGCCCGCAACATGAAAAAAGGAGATGTGCTGTATTACAATTTTACATTACTAGTTACGCCATTTCACACGATAAACACAGATTTTCAATGGGATACTAAATTCTATCACAAATACAGTCCAATCGATTCAATTGCCAAAACTGGCGCAACGGTAATCAACATTCACCATGCTAATGCCATCAATCCGTATATTAATTATCCTTTTATTGAATTTAAAAAGATGAAAAGTTATATCGATGAAGCACATGAAAAAGGATTAAAAGTTAAGATTTACAACACCGTTAGAGAGGTTTCGAATAAAGCGTATGAGACTTTTGCCCTAAGAAGTTTAGGTCATGAGATTTATTCTCCGGGAAAAGGCGGGGGATTCTCGTGGTTACAGGAACACGTTGGCGACGATTATATCGCGGCTTGGTTTGTACCTGAAATTAAAGATGCTGCAATTGTAAACAGCGGTATGAACCGCTGGCACAATTACTATGTTGAAGGAATGAACTGGCTAACACAAAATGTTGGTATTGACGGAATTTATCTTGATGATGTTGCTTTTGACAGAATTACGATGAAACGTGTCAAACGAGTTTTGACAAAAGACGGCCATCCGGGAATTATCGATTTACACAGTGCTAATCAGTACAATAAAAGCGACGGATTTAATAATAGTGCTAATTTATATATGGAACACTTTCCGTACATCAATAAATTATGGTTTGGAGAATACTTTGATTATGAAAAAAATCAACCTGACTTTTTCTTAACAGAAGTAAGCGGAATCCCTTTTGGTTTAATGGGAGAAATGCTGCAGGATGGCGGAAATCCGTGGAGAGGAATGGTTTACGGAATGACCAACAGATTGCCGTGGAGCGATAATGCTGACCCAAGAAATATTTGGAAATTATGGGATACTTTCGGAATCAAAGGTTCTGAAATGATTGGATACTGGAGCGAAAACTGTCCGGTAAAAACGTCTAATGATAAAGTACTGGCAACAGTGTACAAAAAGAACGGAACAGCTTTGATCTCTATTGCAAGCTGGGCAGATACTGATGTAAAAGTGAAACTGAATATTGACTGGAAAAAACTGGGAATCAATCCTGCAAAAGCAACAATCACTGCTCCGGAAATTACCCATTTTCAACCTGCACAAACTTTTAATGCAAAAGATGAAATACCGGTAACAAAAGGAAAAGGCTGGCTGTTGATTGTTAAATAATAACAATTGTCACATATTGTCTGTCATTTCTCGTTGCCCGAAATGACAAGATTACCAAAAAGTTTAATGCCACAGATTAAAAAGATTAACACAGATTAATATTTAGATGGTTAAAAAAATCCTTTAATTTTTAATCTGTGGCAAAAAAATAACCACAAAAATTAGCTCTCCATATGAAACTACGACCATTTATATCTATTTTGCTTTTTGGAAGCCTGTTTGTCAACGCACAAAATAACCCCACTATTAAGGAATATAAAAAAGTATTCACTACCTATCCGTTTTCAGATCCCGATCCGATTCCGAAACCGGATACCAAAACATATCCGTATTTTCGTTTTGATGGTTTTACCGATAAACCTGTTCAGAAGGAATGGAAAGTTATTGAACTGGAGAACGATTATATCAAATTAACAATCTTGCCTGAAATAGGTGGAAAAGTCTGGTCAGCGATAGAAAAATCAACCGGAAAAGATATTGTTTACAACAATCATGTTATCAAATTCAGGGATATTGCGATGCGTGGTCCGTGGACAAGCGGCGGCGTTGAAGGCAATTATGGTATCATTGGGCACACGCCTAATTGCGCTACTCCTGTAGATTATACCACTATAACCAGAGAAGACGGAAGTGTAAGCTGCATTATTGGAGTATTGGATTTATTGACCCGTACTTCCTGGAAGCTCGACATCAATTTGCCAAAAGACAAAGCTTATTTTACAACCAACTCATTCTGGTTCAACTCAACTGAGGCTGAACAGCCTTATTATACCTGGATGAATACAGGGATTAAAGCCGCAAACGATTTACAGTTTATTTATCCCGGACAAAGTTATATCGGGCATAATGGCGAGCACAATCCTTGGCCAATGGACAAGAAAAATGGTAAAGATTTATCCTTTTATAAAAACAATAATTTTGGCGGTTATAAATCCTATCATGTCTTTGGGAAATACGATGATTTCTTTGGAGGATATTATCATGACGAAGATTTTGGAATGGGAAGATATGGCAATCACGATGATAAACCCGGTAAAAAAATATGGATTTGGGGATTGTCGCAGCAAGGCATGATCTGGGAAAAATTACTGACAGATACTGACGGTCAATATGTAGAAGTACAAAGCGGAAGATTGTTTAATCAGGCGAGTGAAACCAGCAGTTTGACCCCGTTCAAACAACGCTCTTTTGCGCCTTATCAAACTGATTCCTGGACAGAATACTGGTTTCCGGTAAAACAAACAAAAGGTTTTGTAAAAGCCAATAATTATGGTGCCGTAAATGTAAAAAACGAAAACGGCTGGCTGAAAATCTATTTTTCACCGCTTCAAAAACTAAACGAAAAACTGGAAGTTTTTGATAATGGAAAGAAAATCTATTCTAAAGATATCTCAGTAAAAACCTTAGAAGTATTCAAAGATTCTATTCAGGTTGCTGTTGACGAAAATAAGTTGAGATTGACAATTGGCGAAAACAAGCTGGTTTGGAATTCTGCTCCTGAAGACGGTAACCTAAACAGACCTGTAGAAATTCCTAAGGATTTTGACCACGACTCCGTTTACGGATTATACCTGCAGGGAAAAAACTATATCAGTTTTAAAGATTACGTAAAAGCGGAAGAAAAACTAAAAGCCTGTCTGCAAAAAGATCCTAACTATGCTCCTGCCCTGTCTGATCTTGCTTCTTTACAGACTCGTAAATTGCAATACAACGACGCCGTCATTTCAGCAAGCAAAGCTTTGGCGATTAATACTTATGATCCTGCGGCAAACTATTACTACGGACTGGCAAATTTACATTTAGGAAACAGCACAGATGCAAAAGACGGTTTTGATATTGCCGCTTCAAGCGTTGAATTTCGCAGTCCGGCTTATACAGCTTTAAGTACAATTTATTTTACTGAAAACGATCAGGTTAAAGCTCTTGAATATGCCGAAAAAAGTTTAGTAAACAATCAATACAATTTAGAAGGATTACAATTGTTAGCGGTGCTCTATCGCTTGCAAAACAATTCTAATAAAGCTTCCGAGATATTAAATACCATTATAAAAGTTGATCCATTGAATCATTTTGCTGGTTTTGAAAAGTTTCTTTGGGAGAAATCAGATGCATCAAAAGGACATTTTACATCGCTTATACAAAATGAAATGCCGGAGCAAACCTATCTCGAGTTAGGAATCTGGTACCACCATCTGAACCGTAATGATGAAGCTTTAAAAGTTTTTTCGATAGCGGCTCCAAATGCTGAAATTATATACTGGAAAGCCTTTTTAGAAAATAAACCTGTCGATTTGCGTCAAATTCAACCCGGAATTAGTTTTCCTTTCCGTGGAGAAACTGCTGTAATTCTTGAAGATCTAATCAAGAAAAATGATCAGTGGCAATTGAAATATCATTTAGGACTGATCGAATGGAATCGCGATAATCTTCTAAAAGCAAAAGAATTATTTACGCAATGTGGTGCCAAACCCAATGATCCTGCTTTTTATGCTGCCAAAGCTTCATTATTCAAAGACGATTCGCAGTTGGTCATAACAAGTTTGCAACAAGCCCTTAAATTAGACAATCAAGGCTGGAGATATCATAAACTGCTCGCAGAACACTACATCGTTCTCAAACAATTTGACAAGGCTTTGGCAATTACAGCACCATTCTATAAAAAGCATAAAGAAAATTATTTGATGGGAATGTTATATGCCAAAACGTTATTGCTGAATAAAAAGTACGCTGCTGCGGATGCATTCCTCACCAAACTCGACATTCTTCCGTTTGAAGGAGCAACTGCCGGAAGACAATTGTATCATGAAGCAAAGCTAATGCAGGCCCTGGCCGAAATGAAAAACAAGCAATACAAAAAAGCATTACAATTTATTGCTGATGCCAAATTGTGGCCGCAAAATTTAGGTGTAGGAAAACCTTATGAGGAAGATATCGATGAAAGATTGGAAAACTGGTTAGATTATCAATGTTATACAAGCCTTGGCAATACTGATAAAGCAACACAATCATTACAGAAAATCGTCGCTTTCAATCCAAAAATAGACAATACCGTAATGAACTTTTTACCAGCCAATCAATTGGTTTCTGCGTGGGCAATCGAGAAAACATCTTCGGCACAAAAAGCAGAAGAATGGCTGCAAAATCAGGCAAAGTTATATCCTGAAAATAAAATCGTTCAATGGTCTTTATTGGTTTACACTAAAAAACAATCGGATATATTAACTGCTGACGAAAAAGATGGTGAAGTTCGAATTATCGAAAAACTTTAATTAAGCGCTATTAGGCATATTATTTTTAACACATAGAAACATAATTTATAAAGTAAGAGAAAGGCGTTTTACTCTCAATAAATCACATAATACTATGTGAAAGAATTGAGATTTTTTTTGCAAACATCTTCAGTCTCAACTTAAAATCTATGGATCTATGTGTTTAAAAATACAGTTATCAAAAAAATAAACTTTACAAAAAATAAAATGAACAAGCTATTTTTAAAATATTCCGTTTTGAGCCTTATCTGTCTGATAAGCCAAAAAACAGTGGCTCAGAACGCTGATTCAAACAAAGATCCTTTGTCAATTTACAGAGTTACGGCATTAAAAGTAAATGATTTAGTGCACACCAAATTAGAGGTTTCGTTTGATTATGGCAAAAGATACTTGTACGGGAAAGAATGGCTTACGCTAAAACCTCACTTTTATGAAACTGATTCCCTTACTTTAGATGCTAAAGGAATGGATTTTAAAGAAATTGTCATGATTGATGGCAAAAAGAATATTCCGCTAAAGTATACGTATGATAACGAACAGCTTTTTATCACTTTAAACAGAAAATATAAAAGCACGGAAAAGTATACTATTTTCATTAATTACACCGCGAAACCAGAAGAACTAAAAACAAAAGGCGGTGAATCTATCACGGATTCAAAAGGATTGTATTTTGTAAATCCGGACGGAAAAGGCGATAAACCGGTACAAATCTGGACACAAGGCGAAACCGAAGCATCTTCTTGCTGGTTTCCTACTATTGACAAACCCAATCAGAAAACAACATCAGAAATCGCAATGACTGTTGATGCAAAATATACTACGTTATCTAACGGTAAATTGGCGTTGCAAAAAGACAATAAAAACGGAACGAGAACGGACATCTGGAAAATGGAACAGCCCAACGCTCCTTATCTGTTTATGATGGCAGTTGGTGATTTTAAAATATACAAAGACTCGTACAACGGCAAAGAAGTAAATTATTATCTGGAGCCCAAATATGCTCCTTACGCCAAGCAAATCTTCGGGAAAACTCCGGATATGATGAATTTCTACAGCAAAATGTTAAATGTAGAATATCCCTGGGCAAAATATGCACAAATTGTATGCAGGGATTATTTTTCAGGCGCAATGGAAAATACTTCTGCCACTTTGCATGGCGAATATGTTCAGAAAACAGCGAGAGAATTATTAGATGACAATCAGGAAAGTACTGTAGCTCACGAACTTTTTCACCAATGGTTCGGCGATTATGTAACGGCAGAATCCTGGTCGAACTTAACAATGAATGAATCTTTCGCCACATTTGGAGAAGTACTTTGGCACGGACATGACGCAGGTCAGGATGCTGAAGACCGATCCCGTTATGAAAAATTACAAAACTGCCTGCGCTCATCCAAAGACGGAATAAGCCCGCCATTAGCTCGTTTTCATTATAAAAACAGAGATGATATGTTTGATAATATCAGCTACTCAAAAGGTTCTATCATATTATATGCCGCCAAAAACCAAATGGGTGATGCCGCATTTTTTAAATCGCTGCATCATTATTTGACTACCAATGCTTATAAATCCGGAGAAACACACCAATTGCGTTTGTCGATGGAAGAAATAACAGGAAAAGACTGGAGTCCTTA
This sequence comes from Flavobacterium aquidurense, assembly GCF_002217195.1. Taxonomy (NCBI): domain Bacteria; kingdom Pseudomonadati; phylum Bacteroidota; class Flavobacteriia; order Flavobacteriales; family Flavobacteriaceae; genus Flavobacterium; species Flavobacterium aquidurense. The sequence goes on from NZ_MUGR01000011.1 coordinate 15,683, forward strand.
TTTTAATCAATGGTACTATCAGGGAGGAAATCCAATCCTGAATATCGAGTATGGTTATACCAACGGAAAAGTGACAATGGCGGTAAAACAAATTCAGGACAAAAGTGTTCAAACGTTTAATCTTCCTTTAAAAGTAGATTTTTATGTAAACGGAACTAAAATAACAAAGGATATTTTGATTGAAAAACGCGAACAGAATTTCAGTTTTGACATTCCATCCCAACCGGATTTTATAGATCTTGATCCGGATAAAATTTTGGTGGGTCAGGTTTTAGACAACAAAAAAATAACCGACTATTTGTATCAATACAAAAAGGTTCCATCATATTATAATAGAATTGAAGCTATAAAATTTGCATCTAAAGATAAAAGCCACGAAGCGCAATTGATCCTTCTTGCAGGTTTAGAAGATCAACAAGAGGATCTAAGAGTGCTGAGCATTAAAGCAATTGATTTAGCAGATAATCAGATTAAGAATGCAGCAATTAAAACCTTGCTGAACATTGCCCAAAACGACAAAAAGACAATTGCCAGAGCAGCAGCAATTATAAAACTGGCTTCGACAAATGATAGCTCTTATAAAACCTTAATGGTTGAAAGCACTAAAAATCAATCTTATAATGTAATCGCTGCCGGAATATGCGGATTATCAAAATTCTCGACAGATGAAGCAGATAAAGCTTTAGCAGCATTAGACGAAGACACCAAAAATCATGTAAACCCGCTGATCAAAAAATTTAATAATCAAAAATATTAGGCAATTTCATGTTCAGGTAATATTGCCTTACCATTAGTATTTTTTTTTAAATATTGTTTGTTGTTTGGGGCCTCTCTAATTTGGTTCATTAGAGAGGCAATCCAAAAAGTAAATAATCAATTTGAAAAATTACGTATACAAAAACCTGATAATCCGTATTTAGAATATCAGTCACTCCAATAAAATTAATTCAATTATGAAAGTTACTTTTTTAAAATTCATGTTAGTCGTGTGCATTTTGTTTCAGGGAACAATGGCATCGGCACAAATGATCAAGACAAAAACTCCTGCCCGTGCAAAAGGTCAACAAGATGTTTTGCGTTTGGCGACTGATCCAATTCCAACTGTTCGTGTTGCTTTTATTGGTTTAGGAATGCGTGGTCCGGGGGCGGTAGAACGCATGACACACATTCCCGGAGTCGAAATTGTAGCACTTTGTGATATGCTGGAAAAAAACACCCAATCGGCAAATGAGATTTTAACCAAACAAGGGCTTCCTAAAGCTCAGGAATTTTTTGGAGATGAAAATGCGTGGAGAAAAGTAACCGCTTTACCTAATGTCGATTTAGTGTATATCGCAACCGACTGGAAACATCATGCTATTATTGGCGTTCAGGCGATGAAAGACGGTAAAAATGTTGCTATTGAAGTTCCGGGAGCCATGACCATGAAGGAAATTTGGGACCTTATCGATACTTCAGAAAAAACCCGTAAACATTGTATGCAACTTGAAAATTGCGTTTATGATTTCTTCGAACTGACTACACTGAATATGGCACAACAAGGTTTATTTGGAGAAATCCTGCATGCTGAGGGATCTTACATTCACGGTCTTCAGCCTTTTTGGGGCGAATACTGGAACAACTGGAGAATGGATTACAACATCAAACACCGTGGCGATGTATACGCCACGCACGGGATGGGTCCGGCTTGTCAGGCTTTGAATATTCACCGTGGTGACAAAATGAATTTTCTGGTTTCTATGGACACCAAAGCGGTTGGCAATCCGGCGTATATCAAAGAAAAGTCCGGTCAGGAAATTAAGGATTTTAGAAACGGGGATCACACCATGACGATGATTCGTACTGAAAACGGAAAAACAATTCAGATTCAGCACGATGTTACTTCTCCACGTCCCTACAGCAGAATGTATCAACTGAGCGGCACTAAAGGTTTTGCAAACAAATATCCGCTGGAAGGTTATGCTTTAGACGGTGCTGCATTAGGTGATGACGTAAAACCGAATCACGAAAAACTAAGTGCACACAAGTTTGTTCCTGAAGAAGTTAAAAAAGCTTTGATGGAAAAATACAAACACCCGATTGTAAAAAACATTGAGGAACAGGCTAAAAAAGTAGGCGGTCACGGCGGAATGGATTTCGTAATGGATTATCGTTTAATTCATTGCCTGCAAAAAGGGCTTCCGCTGGATATGGATGTTTACGATCTGGCCGAATGGTCTTGTTTAGGTCCGTTAACAGAAATATCACTCGATAAAGGTTCTGTTCCTGTAGAGATTCCCGATTTCACCCGTGGAGGATGGAACAAATTAAAAAAATTAGAGTTTTCAGAGTAAATATTTATGGGTTAGTTAGTAGCACTAAGAGAGCGCAATTCAAAGTGCTCTCTTCTTTAGTTATACCAATTACCTGATTAATACTTAAAATAATAAAAAATGAAAAAAGTTTACCTTGCCCTCCTTTTTACTTTCTTTCTTTTATTCACTGCATCAGCACAACAAAAACAAACTTTTGCTATAAAAGACGGGAATTTTTTACTGGATGGAAAACCGTTTCAAATTCATTCCGGTGAAATGCATTATTCACGTATTCCCCAGCCGTACTGGCGTCATCGTTTACAAATGATGAAAGCAATGGGTTTAAATGCCGTTGCAACTTATGTTTTTTGGAATTACCATGAAGTTTCTCCCGGTGTTTGGGATTTTAAAACGGGCAATAAAAATTTAGCCGAATATATTAAAATAGCACAGGAAGAAGGATTATTTGTTATTTTACGTCCCGGTCCTTATGTATGTGCCGAGTGGGAATTTGGCGGTTATCCGTGGTTTTTACAAAATGTACCCAACATGGTTATTCGCGGCAACAATACCGCATATTTAGCTGCTACAAAAGCCTATTTTTCGGAGTTATACAATCAGGTTAAGGATTTACAAATTACCAAAGGCGGTCCAATTATTATGGTGCAGGGTGAGAATGAATTTGGTTCTTATGTTACGCAACGCAAAGACATTGCGTTGGCTGACCACAAAAAATACAGTGCAGCCGTTTTTCAGCAATTAAAAGATATTGGTTTTGAAGTTCCTTTCTTTACTTCAGACGGAAGCTGGCTGTTTGAAGGCGGCGCTCTTCCCGGTGCCTTGCCCACTGCCAATGGCGAAAGCGATATCAAAAAACTAAAGGAGGTTGTCAATAAATTCAATAATGGAGAGGGACCTTATATGGTTGCTGAATTTTATCCCGGCTGGCTGGACCATTGGGCTGAACCTTTCCCTACACAAACTCCGGAAGAAACAGTACGCCAGACACAGAAATATTTAGACAATCAGGTCTCATTTAACTACTATATGGTTCATGGCGGAACCAATTTTGGCTTTACATCAGGTGCCAACTATGATAAAGAACACGACATTCAGCCTGACATGACTTCTTATGATTATGATGCCCCAATTAGCGAGGCCGGATGGGCAACTCCTAAATATAATGCTTTAAGAGAAATCTTAAAAACTGATAAAACACCAAACGTTCCTGCAAGAACACCTGTAATTACCATTCCGAATATTACATTAACCACTGCTGTTGATCTGGCTGATTTAAAATCAAAAATAACTCCGGTAATTGAAGACAATCCCCTAACATTTGAGCAATTAAATCAAGGTGATGGTTATGTTTGGTACAGCAAAAAATTCACACAGCCTATTAGTGGAAAACTAGAATTAAAAGGATTACGTGATTACGCTATCGTGTATGTAAATGGCAAAAAAGTTGCTGAATTAAACCGTTACTATAAAAAATACGATTGCGAAATTGAGGTTCCCTTTAATGCTACTCTGGATATTGTGGTCGAAAATATGGGCCGTATTAATTATGGTTCACAAATTAATGACAACAACAAAGGAATTATCAGTCCAATAATTATTAATGGAGAAACGATTACCGGAGACTGGAAAATGTATCAATTACCTATGGCTGCGGCGCCTGATTTAACGTCTTATAAAAACTCTGCTAAACCCAACCGTCCCACTTTATACCAAGGCTCATTTAATCTTACTAAAACAGGAGATACCTTTTTAGACATGAGAGATTGGGGCAAAGGAATTGTTTTTATAAACGGAATTAACATTGGCAGATATTGGAGTGTTGGTCCGCAGCAAACATTGTATTTGCCGGGATGCTGGCTTAAAAAAGGTAAAAACACTATTGTTATTTTTGAACAAAAAAATGAAACCATTCAGAAAGTGATAAAGACAATCCTTACTCCCATTCTGGAAGATTTAAAACCAGAGAAAGGACAATAACCTATATAAACAAAGAAGCCATTCACTGCGGTGAATGGCTTCTTTGTTTAATTTCTTTAGAAATTTATTTCCAGTTAAAAGTGATTTTCTTTTCAATTTCGCTGCTTAAACTTAAAAATACCGGACAAGTCATTGCGGCACGTTCCAGAATAGTTTTGTTTTTTTCATCTTCAACACCCTGCATTTCAAAAACAATTTCGATAGCCCCAATTCTTCTTGGTTCAGCATTCATTATTTTCGTTACTTCGGCAGTCGAACCAATAAAATCTACTTTTAGATCGCGTGCTTTGATTCCCATAATTGTCATCATGCAGCTCGCTAAAGCATTAGCAACTGTATCTGTTGGAGAAAATGCTTCTCCTTTTCCGTTATTATCTACTGGTGCATCAGAGATGATTTCGCTTCCTGATTGCACGTGAATTGATTTTGTTCTTAAATCTCCTAAATAGGTTACTTTTGATGTCATTAATTTGCTACTTTTAAAGTTAAGTCGGTATCGTAATATAAAATGTACACTCCTTTATTGGCGTGTCCTCCATCTTCTTTTTTATAAAATTGAAATTTATTATCAACCTGTTCCGTTGTCATTAAATCTGCCGTTTCCTGATATGTTTTTCCTTGTACCAAACGCATCATCGTATCAAAAGTGACATCAAATCCGCGTGTTGCGTAGGTATTTGGATTCACTTTATTTTTCAGCCTGTATTCTTTTTCAAAAACTAAAACTCCTGCTTCATCACTTTCTCGTGTTACAGACGGATACATTAATTTCAGTTTTACTAAATTATCAAAACTAATTTCGTCTGTATCCAGAGTACTGTTTGGTTCTAAAATAACCAATTGTACCTGGCATGTTTTCTGAGAATCGATCAAAGCTTTAATCGTAGTTTTTACCATTGCGGTATTTCCTGTTTCCATTACCACATAATTCATTCTGTTCGGTAATAACAAGCTTTTTAAATTCGCCACATCCAAACCTCCTGTTTCAGTCAAAGCGGCAAAAACAACTCCTTTTTGGTTTTGTTTGATATAGCTAATAACAGATTCTTTCTTTTTATCTACAACGGCAACGATATTTCCATTTTTAGCACGCATATAGTCAAAAATGGCATTTCGAACCACATCATTTCCTGGAATAGTCTGGTATAAATTATCGATTGGGTTCGCTTTATCTTTAGACAATGGTGAAATTACGGGAACATTGTACAAACGTAAAGTATTGGCCGTAGCTTCGGCATTATTTTGATAAAATGGTCCGATAACCGCATTGGCATCCTGCAATTTATTTTGTGAAATCAAAGTCGAAACATTCGATGTTGTTTTCGTTTCCTGAGAATCATAAATTGCCACATCAATTGGTAATTTTAAAGTTCTCGCAGAGTCAATTGCCATCATCGCTCCCGAATAAAAATCAAGAGTCATATTCAGAAATTTATCATTTTTAATACGATTAACAGAACTCATCGTATCATTTTGCATTTTAGCTAAGTTGAACGGCAATAATAAAACTAATTTTTTGCGTTCGTTTTCACCTCTCTTTTTAGTAAGCTCTACGACTTCGGGATTGGCTGAAACTGTTTCAGATTTTACCTTATCCACAATCTGTATACCTCCTCCGGTATTTTCTAACTGTCTTTCGACTGTTTTTTCTACAGGCTGCTGTTGTGCAATTATTGGAGATGGCGCCAGATATCCTGCCGGAACTTTTAGAACCATTCCTTCTTTTACACCTTCAGAAAGTGACGGATTTAACGCCGTCAACTCTTCCTGACTGATATGAAATGTTCTTCCTAAACTGTAAAAAGTCTCTTTTGGTTTTACCTGATACTCCATGTAAGAAGTTGCTTTTTTAGCCGTTTCAGCAGGTTTTACAGTGTTAGTAACCGCAGCAACTGATGCGTCTGTTTTAGGCGCTTTTCCTTTTATCGTTAATCGGTAACCAACTGGCAGATTAGAAACAATTTCAGGATTGCGTTTTTCTAATTCTTCAATGGTAATTCCGTATTGTTTTGCGATCGAAAACTTAGTTTCTTTTGCTACTACATCATGGTAGACATACTTTTCCTGTGCTTTCTCTTTAGCAGGTTTTTCTGTTGCTGCAAGAGATTTTGGTGCTGCTCCTTTTGCAGGAATCACCAGTTTTTGTCCAGTCTGAACTCCGGTTTTCTCCAAAGTAGGATTTGCAGCTTTCAAAGCAGCGTCAGAGATACCGTATTTTTTTTCGATACTGTAAAAAGTCTCTTTTGGCTGTACCTCATGAATAATTTCTTTTGTATTACTGACCGTTTTTGCCACAGCTGTTTCAGATTTAACCGCAGCCGGTTTTGCATTACTGGTTGGAATCAACAAAACTGTATTGGCTGAAATTCCTCTTCTCGCATCTGGATTTAATGCATAAATATCATAAGGCGTAACCTTAAATTTTACAGCAATTTGGTTAATCGTTTCTCCGTTCGCAACCGTATATTTTATGACCTTCTCCTGTGAAAAAGCAGAAAATGTTACAAAAAAGACCAAAAACAATAATGTTGAATAATATTTCATAAATAAGACTTAAAACAATTTAATTTTTAATTCAAAAAAACAAGTTACTAATTTTTCTTCAAAGCAAGATTCCTGCCACTTGTTGATTCTGCAAAGATTATTATCTAAGATCTGTTTCAACCTTAGCAATAATGATCTCTTTATATAACTCATCTTCTTCTTTTTTCTTGCATTTATAAAGCACTTCTTCCATATTTTGGTACTTATCTGAGTAAACAAAGTACGAAAGACTGTTTATATTAAAGAAGAAACTAGCGTTAAAATCACCAGAATCAATGAGTTTCATAATGAGCTTATCTCTTACCGAAGAATCTGTAAATATACCTAAAACTAAGTAATAGCCGTTTGAAACTTCTTTAAGATTATCATAAACTTCAACCTTTACCGTTTTATCGGTTCTGAGCGGATTTTCTTTTAGCTCCTGCTTCATTTCTTCCAATGAAATTGTTTTTGAAGATTCAGCCGGACTCGTTTTGTCTTGTTTTTTAATCGCCTCATCCTGATATTTTTCCAATTTTATCAAGGCCAGTTTGTCATCAAACTTTCGGGCTTCCATACTATAATAAGTAGCTTTACTGATATGTCGCTTTATTTCAATTGTCTTTTGGGTATCCAGCGAATCAATCTTAGCAATCAGAATTTGATTTTTTGTATCCCCTTGTTCCTGTTGCGTTTTGTAACGTTTTATATCTTCTAAAGAAAGACGCTGCTGCAAAGAAGCTACATTGTTGTTCTTTTCGCTTTCGCGGATTTTCTTTTTATACTCCTGATTTTCTTCAACAGCAATTTTTTCTACTTTGTTCATTAAACCTGCATATACTTTTCGGTTTTCAGCCAGTTCTTTCTTCAATTGAGAAGATAATTCACTCGTTTTTTCAATACTTTGATACGATTGTTTCTCTAGTCTTTTTGATTCATTCACATTCAAAATATCCATTCTTTTCAGATCAATTAAGTCATCATTCATCGTGTTGACTAACGAATCTAATTTTGCCATCAAAATATCCTGTACATTTTTATTTGCTTCGAGAACCAGTCGCAGTTTTTCGACAGAATTTTCCCTGGAACCATGCATATCATTCAGATTCACTTTTAAATCATTAATCTTTATAATTTTCTGATTCATTTCTTTCTGGACTACCAATCTGTCTTTCAGATCTTCTAATTCAACTGTTTTAGCTTTTCCTTTTTCAACCACAACTTGTTTTTCAGCAAGCGCCAGCATCAATTCTTCACCTTCATTGGCAGGTTTTACTTCCTTAGTATTGATCGCTAATTTATTGCCAACAATTAGTCCGTTTACAATTTCGGGATTCTGAGATTCCAACTGGTCGATCGAAATGTTGTATTTTTTTGCAATAGAAAACTTTGTCTCTTTGGGTTCTACCACATGAAAAAGGGTTTCCTGATTGATTACGCGCACTCTTCCGTCTAAGGTCTTTCTTTTGTTTGGAACTGAAATTGTCTGACCAATCTGCAATCCGTTTTGAAGCACTTCTTTATTCTGGTTTTCTAAATCCTGAACTGATACATTATATTGTCTGGCAATACTAAATAAGGATTCTTTCGCAGTAACCTGATGTATCGCTTTTGAAGAAGTTACAACTTCTGTTTTGGGAAGATTTACAGCATTTTGCGGAATAATTAACTGCTGACCAATCTGAAGTCCGTTAGCAAGAATAGGATTTGCATTTTGAAGGGCTTCAACCGAAACATTATATTGTTTTGATAAACCAAAAAGGGTTTCTTTTGCTCCAACAACATGAGTAACTTGCTGTTTTGAATTTTCTTTTTCTGCAGAGTAAACAGGAATCCTGATAATTTGATTGTCTTTGATTCCTTTTTGACACTCAGGATTGAGTTTGTAAATTTCATCAATAGAAACCTTATATTTTTGGGCAATAAAATAAGCAGTTTCTCCTTTTTGAATTCTGTGTTCAATAATTAAATCCTGTGCAGTTATCTTATTAAAAGACAAAATAAACACAAGAGAAAGGGTTAAAAGTTCTCTCATAAAAATGGGTAGGTATAAAAAATTAAGGCGTTACAAATGTAACGCCTTAATTTGAAATATAGTATTATTCCCACTCAATTGTTGCCGGTGGTTTTGAACTAATATCATAAACCACTCTGTTTACGCCTTTTACCTTATTGATAATATCATTAGACACTTTCATCAGGAACTCATAAGGCAAATGAACCCAGTCAGCAGTCATTCCGTCAGTTGATTCAACAGCTCTAAGCGCCACTACTTTTTCGTAGGTACGTTCATCGCCCATCACACCAACACTGTTTACCGGAAGCAAGATTGCTCCGGCCTGCCAAACTTTGTCATATAATCCCCATGATTTTAAACCGTCGATAAAAACAGCATCAACATCCTGTAAGATTTGAACTTTCTCAGGAGTAATATCTCCTAAAATTCTGATTGATAATCCTGGTCCCGGGAAAGGGTGTCTTCCTAATAATTCAGGATCTATTCCTAAAGTAGCACCTACTCTTCGAACTTCGTCTTTAAACAACATTCTAAGTGGTTCTACAATTTTTAATTTCATATAATCCGGTAATCCACCAACATTGTGGTGTGATTTGATCGTTGCCGATGGTCCTTTTACAGATACAGATTCGATTACATCAGGATAAATAGTGCCTTGCGCCAGCCATTTTACGTCTTCAATCAAATGGGATTCATCATCAAAAACTTCGATAAATACACGGCCAATAGTTTTACGTTTGGTTTCAGGATCACTGATTCCGGCTAATTCACCAAGAAAACGATCTCCTGCATCTACTCCTTTTACGTTCAATCCCATTCCTTTGTATTGATCTAATACATTTTGGAATTCGTTTTTACGAAGTAAACCGTTATTTACGAAAATACAATATAAGTTTTTACCAATTGCCTGGTGTAATAAAACTGCTGCTACAGTAGAATCTACTCCGCCTGACAATCCTAAAACTACTTTATCATTTCCTAATTTCTCTTTTAATTCTCCCACCATTTCTTCAACGAAAGCATTTGGTGTAAAGTTTTGAGGTACTTCGGCAATGTCTACTAAAAAGTTCTCCAGCATTTTTGATCCATCTGTAGAATGGAAAACTTCCGGGTGATACTGAATAGCATATGTAGTTTCTCCTTCAATTTTATAAGCAGCAAATTCTACATCATGTGTGCTTGCTAATTTTACTGCATTGGTTGGCAAAGCCTTGATACTATCGCTGTGACTCATCCAAACCTGACTGTTTTCTGAAACTCCTTTAAAGAAAACTTCATCTTCTTTAATATAAGATAAGTTCGCTCTACCATATTCTCTGGTATTCGAAGCTGCTACTTCACCGCCGCTAAAATGGGCTAAATATTGTGCTCCGTAACAAACTGCCAACATTGGAAGCTTGCCTCTAATTTGAGATAAATCAGGATGTGGAGCATCTTCTGCACGAACAGAAAATGGGCTTCCTCCTAAAATTACGGCTTTATAAGGTGATAAATCACTAGGAAAGTGATTATAAGGAAAAATTTCGCAGAATATATTTAATTCGCGAACTCTACGCGCAATAAGCTGAGTATATTGCGATCCGAAATCTAAAATAAGTACGTTGTGTTGCATGCGCAAAAATACTTTTTATATTCGAATTTGAAAAATTGGAACAATGAAAANNTTTTCATTGTTCCAATTTTTAGCGACAAAGGTTCAGAGAAACAAAGGTTCAAAGGTTTAAAATCTATGATTTAAGTCTTTTCTTTGTTCCTTTGCCACTTTGAACCTAAAAAGGAAAAATCCAACCTTCAAAAAACATCGTATTTAAGAAAAAACCATACTTATGAAATCCAAATTAATTGCCCTTTCTCTCTTTTTAGCTGCGCTTTTAAGTTCCTGTGATGCTGTTGATGACTTGTTGACCTTTACTATTTCTAATGAAACCTCTATTAAAATAAAAAGCACTATTCCCATTAATTTACCCTTGGAAATTATTACTCCTGATGTCACAACCAATTCTTCAACTGAATTTCAAAACAACAAAACCAAGGCAAGTTTAGTAAAAGATGTAAAAATAAAATCAATTAGATTATCGGTTTCTGATCCGTCAGACAAGACATTTACATTTTTAAAGTCAATTCATTTGTATATCTCAACCAATGATTCTAACGAAATTGAACTGGCTTACCAGGATAATATCAATTCTACTACCAATACAATCGACTTAATTTGTACAGACGCAAGATTAGACCAATATATCAAAGCCGATAAATATAAAATCAGAACAAAAGTTACCTTAAAAGAAACGCTTACCAAAGATGTAACGGTAAAAGCAGACATGAAGTTTAGAGTAACTGCGGATCCTTTCTAAAAAAGGTTCAAAGTTGCAAAATAACAAAGGTTCAAAGATAAATGAAGTGTAAAAAACTTTGTTCCTTTGAACCTTTGTCACTTTGAACCTCAAAAAACCCATTTCTTTTCCTTAAATTTATAAAACCAAACCAAACCAAAGTCCGCTTTTACATCATAACCAGTGTATCTTAAAATATAATCATTAAGAAAGTAAACCATAACCAATGTTTGTACAATCTAATATTAATTTTAAAAATATAATCCATGAGTAAAATAGTTGCAGAACAATTAGTTGACATGTTGGTAGAAGCCGGAGTAAAACGTGTTTACGCAGTTACCGGTGATAGTTTAAATCATTTTAATGATGCTGTAAGAAGAAATGGCAAGATCAAATGGATTCATGTCCGTCATGAAGAAGTAGGCGCTTATGCCGCAGCAGCTGAAGCCGAATTAGACGGATTTGCGGTTTGCGCGGGAAGCTGTGGCCCGGGACACGTTCATTTAATCAATGGTTTGTATGATGCACATCGCTCACACGTTCCCCTTTTGGCCATTGCATCAACTATAAATACGAGCGAAATGGGAATGGATTATTTCCAGGAAACGAACACCATCAAATTGTTTGACGATTGCAGTTATTACAATCAGATGATTATGACTGCTGAACAGGCACCCAGAATTATACAAACTGCCATACAGCATGCTTTAGGAAAAAAAGGTGTTGCCGTTATAGGTTTACCGGGAGACGTTTCTGAATTAAAAGCTGTTGAAAGCAATATCTCTACTCAATATTTTCATTGCAATCCTGTTATCCGACCTTCTGATGCTGAATTACAACATTTAGCAAAAGCGATAAACGAGAGTACTAAAATTACTTTGTTCTGCGGAATTGGTGCCGAAAAAGCACACGATCAGGTAGTTCAGCTATCCCATCATATCAAAGCTCCCGTAGGTTATTCGTTCCGCGGAAAAATGAGCATTCAGCCTAATAATCCTAACGAAATAGGAATGACAGGTTTACTCGGCCAGCCTTCTGCATATCATAGCATGCACGAGTCTCACTTAGTGCTTTTATTAGGAACCGACTTTCCTTATGATAAATTCATGCCTTCAGGCAATAAGATCATTCAGATCGATACCAGTACCGAACGTTTAGGACGAAGAGCCAATCTCTACATGGGATTATGCGGCGATGTAGCCGATACTATTGAAGCTTTATTACCTTTACTGGAAACCAAAACAGACGACAGTTTTTTACAGGCACAGCTTAAATTTTATGCAACTGTAAAAGAAAACATGAACATCTACATTAATGATAATGGCGGAGAAGATACGATTCAGCCCGAATACGTTGCTCACATTATTGATAAATTAGCGACTAAAGATGCCATTTTTACTGTAGACACGGGAATGACTTGTGTTTGGGGAGCTCGTTTTATAAAAGGTACCGGAGAACGCAAAATGCTGGGATCCTTTAATCACGGATCAATGGCCAATGCAATGCCAATGGCTATAGGTGCTGCGCTTTCACATCCTGAAAGGCAGGTTATTGCCATGTGTGGCGATGGTGGTTTATCTATGTTATTAGGTGATTTAGCCACCATTCATCAATATAATATTCCAATAAAAATTATTGTTTTTAATAACCGGGCTTTGGGAATGGTCAAACTTGAGATGGAAGTAAATGGTCTTCCTGATAATGAAACCGACATGGTGAATCCCGACTTTGGGCTGATTGCTCAGGCAATGGGTTTTCAGGGTGTAAATGTGCACAAACCAGAAGAAGTTCAGGGAGCAATCGAAAATGCATTTCTGCATAACGGCCCTGTTTTACTAAACATCTTCACCAATCCAAATGCATTGGCAATGCCGCCAAAAGTAGAATGGGAACAAGTGGCAGGTATGGCAAAATCGATGACGCGATTAATGCTTGGCGGGAAAATGGATGAAGTTCTTGAGACTATTAAATCCAATTATAAACATCTGAAAGAAGGCATTTAAAACTATCTTTGGAGGCGAAAATAAACACGAATTGCACAAATAGTCACAAATTTTAAGAACTGCTTTAGTTTGTGCAATTCGTGTTCATATCATTTAAGCTCAAATAAAAGAAATACAATTTATGGATATCAATACTACTAAATCATATACCAAATATTACATCATTGCATGGGTATTTGGTTTGGTTTTCTATTTTTTAGATTATGTAATACGCTCTGCACCGGCTGTGATGATTCCGGAACTTTCTCACAGTTTTTCCGTAAGTGAAATCAGATTAGTGACTATTATCGGAACCTATTATTATACCTATTCTACCTGCAGTTTAATTGCCGGAATTGCATTGGACCGTTTTGGAGCTAAATATTCGCTCTTTGCGGGAGCACTTATTTTAGGAATTGGCTGTTTATTATTTATGGCTTCAAGTCAGTTTAGCGGAGTAACGGGACGATTATTTCAGGGCGCCGGATGTGCTTTTGCATTTCCCGGCTGTGTTTATCTTGCCAGCAAAGGATTTTCGGCAAAATCTTTGGCCACAGCAATTGGATTCACCCAATGTCTTGGAATGCTTGGAGGCTCAGCAGGACAATTTGTTGTAGGTCCCTTAATAGAAAAAGGAATAGACATTTCTGCCTTTTGGTTGTATATTGGTATTTTTACCATTATCGTAGCTTTTGGACTTTGGTTTATAACTCCGGAAAATAAAGCCGAACAAAAGACAGTACCTGAGCAGAAGAAACAAGGCCTATTAAGTCCTTACAAAGTTGTTTTCAGTAATCCGCAATCGTGGTTGTGTGGTATCGTTTCAGGGTTATTGTTTGCACCAACTACAATCTTTGCCATGACTTGGGCAGTTGACTTTTTTCAGAAAGACCGCGCCCTGGACTTTCATACCGCAACCATTTCGAGTGCCATGGTCGCTTTTGGCTGGGTATTTGGTTGTCCGTTACTGGGATATATTACTGATAAGATAAAAAAACGAAAACCCGTTTTAATATTTGGGGCAGCAATGATGATTCTAAGCTTAGTTCAGCTATTGTATTTTCCTTCTCTGCTTCCTGTAAAAATTAGTATGTTTTTACTAGGCGTTGCCTCAGGAGCTGCGATGATTCCGTATTCGATCATCAAAGAAGCAAATCCTGATAATGTAAAAGGAAGTGCTACAGGAGCTATTAATTTTATAACTTTTGGGGTTACAACACTTTTAAGTCCGTTATTCAGTCATTTATTCGGTAAAACCCTTTCGAGTAATCTAGATAAAACACTTCATTTTCAGCAAGCAGGATTGTTCTGGATCATAGGAATCTCGATTGCTATTCTGGTAAGTTTTATGCTCAAAGAAACAGGCGAAGGAAAAAGTGAACTTGTCACTGCTAAAGAATAAAGTAAGAGACAGAAAGTAGCATTTATTGTATCTAATTAAACACATAGTCCCGATGCTAAAACGTCGGGACTATGTGTTTTTTTTTATGTAAAAAGTAATTGCGGGATTTTGCTATTCTTCTTTGGTAACTACTATCGAAGCTTTAAAACCTGCTGCAAGATTATCCCAATAATCATTGGTTACTAATTGTCCTTTGTCATCATAAACCCTGATTTCAGCAGTATTTCCGCCAAGGGCGCCAATATTCAATGCTTCAAAATCTAATTTATTGAAACCGTTATCCAGCATAATTTTTACTTCTTTAAAATTACTTTCTAAAAATACCTGGTCTTTGATTACTTTATCATTAGAAGATACTTTTACCAAATCACCATCGATTGCACCAAAATCCCTGAGTTTTACAATAAAGAATTTCGATTTTGTTCTAAAATCCCCTAACGAAATATTTCGTCTTACCAATTGCCCACGGCCTTCTTTTAGTCCTGCATCTTTCAGCGCCTTGTCCAGATCTTTTTCCATTTTAGGAACAAATCGATCGCCCGGATTGGCAAATTCAGTTTCTGTAGACATGGTAAATTTGCTTTTCTCTGCTCCTACCTGCAATTGCGATTTGGGCGTAATACTCGTATTATCAAAAACATTTGGCGTCTTAATACTAGGTATGTCCATATTGTCCGCTTGCGGATCTTTAACCTCCGGTATTGGGGTTTTCTTAGGTTTAGCACCAAATTTTGGTGCCGCAATCGGCCTGAATTTAGTACCTAATTCAGTTTGGGCTGATACTGTAACAGCGGTGAAAAATAATATGAAAAATAAAATGTGCTTCATTGAAAAAGTATTATCGAATCGGCTTTTATAATTTTTATAAAAATCAGAGTATAGCTTCACAAAAATAGCATAATTTAGTTTGGCTCTACAACTTTAAGACTATTATAACAATATATTAGGCTAATTTTTGGAATCAAAAAACCTGCCAATTTTCAAATTAAATTCCAATAAAAAATTTCAAACTCCAAAAAATCTACTAAAAAATATTCAAATATTTATTTAAAAACACAGACATCATTTTGATAATTAGCAACTTATTCACTAACTTCAAATTTTAATTTACCATTTATTAAAACTACTCGCAAATGGACTACATTGACTATTATAAAGCATTGGGAATCACGAAATCAGCCACAGAAGCCGAAATCAAAAAAGCATATCGAAAACTTGCGCGAAAATACCATCCTGATCTGAATCCGAATGACAAAGAAGCGGAGAAAAAATTCAAGGAAATAAATGAAGCCAACGAAGTTTTAAGCAACCCTGATAATCGTAAAAAATACGATAAATACGGAAAAGACTGGAAACATGCTGATGAGTTCGAGAAAGCAGGTTACGATCCTAACCAACAGCAATATTCAAGACAGCAGCAAGGCGGGAATCAAAGTTATTCTGATTTTGGAGGAGATTTTGCCGGAGGTGATTTTTCTGATTTCTTTAATTCTATGTACGGTTCTGCAGGAAGAGGTTCAAGAGGTCAGGCAAAGTACAGAGGACAGGATTTTAATGCCGAGTTGCAATTAGATCTCGCAGCTGCCTACACCACGCACAAACAAAACCTGATCGTAAATGGGAAAAATATCCGAATTACAATTCCGGCCGGAGTTGAAAACGGACAAATTATAAAAATTCCTAATCATGGTGCGCCCGGTGCAAACGGAGGACCAAATGGCGATTTATACATTACTTTTTTAATCGATAATAATTCTGATTTTAAACGGGAAGGCAATAATCTGTATGCCGATGTTGATCTCGATTTGTATACTGCCATTTTGGGAGGAGAAATTTATGTGAATACTTTTGATGGAAAAGTAAAAATAAAAGTCGCTCCGGAAACCCAACCCGGAACTAAAGTAAAATTGAAAGGAAAAGGTTTTCCTGTTTACAAGAAAGACAATCAGTTTGGAGATTTATACATTACCTACACCTTAAAAATCCCAACAAATTTATCTGCAAAAGAAAAAGAATTATTCCAGGAATTAGCTAAATTAAGAAATCATGAATAGTAAAGACTTAATTCAAATAAAACAATTTTGTTTGTATCACGAAATTGAAAATACCTTTATAACAGAATTGGATAATTATGGCTTAGTAAAAATTATTATTCTGGAAGAAGACGAATACCTGCAACCCGAACAGCTGCCTACCGTTGAAAAGATGATCCGTTTGCATTATGATCTTAAAATCAATTTAGAAGGGATTGATGTTATCGCGAACTTATTAGACAAAATCGAAGTCCTGCAACAAAACCTTACGTCAACTCAGAATAAACTTCGCCTTTACGAACAGCATCAAATTGAATAAAGAAGATTTTTTTTGCCACTCCCGATAGCTATCGGGATTCACAGATTAAAATGATTTATGCTGTAAGTGTTTTTTCGCCACGAATTACACAAATTAAACGAATTAAAATTGGTGTAATTCGTGGCAAAATTTTTTACACAATAAATAATCCTTAAAATCATTTTAATCTGTGGCAAGAAAATAAAACTTACTCCTCAAAATATCACAAAAAAGAACGTTTTACGAATTGATTTCAATTTAATTTGGTTCTTTATCAGTTGTATATTTTATAAATTGCAGCGAAATTAACTAACCGGAATTTGATTTAAAATCGAAGAAACAAATTCAATAAAATTATAAAAAAATGAAAAGAGAAAACATCTTAACAGGATCACCTTGGGAGGACAAAATGGGATATTGTCGTGCCGTAAGAATTGGCAATATCATCGAAGTCTCAGGAACTGTGGCGATCGTTGATGGTGAAAAAGTAAAAGCTGACAATGCTTATGCTCAGACTTATAATATTCTGGAACGTGTTGAAAAAGTTCTGGAAGATTTGAATGTTGGAATGAAAGATGTAATCAGAACCAGAATTTTTACAACAGATATTACTTCTTTTGAAGAAGTCGCAAGAGCCCACGCTTCATTCTTTAAAGATGTAAAACCTACAACGGGATTTTATGAAATCAGCAAATTAGTTGCACCCGAATATTTAGTTGAAATTGAATTTACAGCTGTCGTACAGGGATAATTTTCTGCCACGAATTTCACGAATTTTCGCGAATTATTTTTTTGCCACAGATTAAAAGAATTAAATAGATTATTTTTGATAACGAATTTAAAAATTTAAAATTCGTGTAAATTGGTGAAATTCTTGGCAAACTTTTTTTAATGACTACAATCCTAAAACAAATACTTCTCTCAGGATTCAAATGGATTTTCATTTGTGTTTTGATTGGTATTTTATCCGGATCTGCTTCGGCATTTTTTCTTGTTGCTCTGGAATGGGTTACACAATATAGAATGCACCACGACTGGATTATCTGGCTTTTGCCTTTTGGAGGATTATTAGTAGGATTGAGTTATTACTATTGGGGAGAATCTGTTGTAAAAGGCAATAATTTATTGCTGGAAGAATACGAAAACCCCAAAGAAGTTATACCGCTTAAAATGGCCCCTTTGGTACTTTTAGGAACTTTACTAACCCATTTATTTGGAGGCTCGGCTGGTCGTGAAGGTACGGCGGTACAAATGGGAGGTGCAATTGCAGATCAATTTACCAGGTTTTTTAATTTAGATCATTCTGAAAGAAAAATTCTAATTATCCTCGGAATCAGTGCGGGTTTTGCATCGGTTTTTGGAACTCCTCTGGCAGGTGCTATTTTCGCTCTGGAAGTTTTGTACTTCAGTAAAATCAATTTTAAAAGTGTCATGCTGTCTTTTCTCGTAGCTTATGCTGCTTACTTCACAGTAGAATTCTGGCAGGTAAAACATACGCATTACAGCATTCCTGCTGTTCCTGAAATTAGCCTGACCACTTTGCTTTATGTTATTATAATTGGGATCCTGTCTGGTCTGGCCGCTTTACTATTCTCCAGAAGCACTCATTTTTGGGGATCTCTTTTTTCTAAAATTAAATACCCTCCTTTACGCCCTTTTATAGGCGGAATTATTCTTGCTATTGCTATTGCAGGTTTTGGGTTTACAAAATTTGCCGGATTAGGTGTTCCGGTAATTGTAGATTCTTTTTCGAACCCTAATCCGTGGTATGATTTTTTACTTAAAATTTTATTCACGGGATTTACTCTGGGAGCAGGGTTCAAAGGCGGAGAAGTAACTCCGTTATTCTTCGTTGGGGCTACTTTAGGAAGTGCTTTGTCTCTGGCAATTCCTTTACCAATTGCTTTTCTGGCCGGTTTAGGGTTTGTTGCGGTCTTTTCCGGCGCGACCCACACTCCTATCGCCTGCACCATCATGGGCATGGAACTTTTTGGAATTCAACCCGGAATTTTCATTGCAATTGCCTGTACAGTTGCTTATTTTTCGTCAGGCCCTGTGGGCATTTATAAATCACAAATTGTAAAAGGAGCTAAGTATAAATTGTATCAGAGATTAAATTCCAATTTTTAAATTCAGATATCTTAAAAAATTCCAAAAAATAAATCCGTTTAAATCTGCATTTTCGCTTTAGCGATCCGTTTCATCTGCGTATAAAATTAAATCCCAAAAAGTAAATTCCTAATTCTAAATCTGGCGTTCACATTTCACAATTCGCATTTCACAATTCACAATTCACCTCTTACAAATCCCAACCAACATAAAAGTGTGTTAATCTGTAAAATGATTTCAACATTACATTAAAAAAATGTAAATTCGCACACTATGAAAATACAAGATATTCAAGCGATACAATTGTTACTCGCAACCCCAAAGAAAATCGCCATAATTCCGCATAGAGGTCCTGACGGTGATGCTATGGGTTCAACCTTAGGTTTATACCATTTTTTATTAAAAAACAATCATCAGCCAACTGTGATTGCTCCTAATGATTTTCCTGATTTCCTAGCCTGGTTACCGGGTTCTGAAACGGTTAAAATCTTTGAAAAAGACACTGAAAACTGTACCAAAATATTAGAAGAAGCTGAGCTGATTTTTACATTAGATTTTAATGCTTTTCATCGTACGGGCGAAATGGAACATACTTTAGCCAGGCTAACGGCTCCGTTTATCATGATCGATCATCATCAGAAACCGGATGATTATGCTGCTTATACCTATTCTGATACTTCTTTTGGATCGACTTGCGAAATGGTGTACAACTTCATTTCTTTCTTAGGAAAAAAAGATGATATTGATAAAACTATTGCTACCTGCATTTATACCGGAATATTGACTGATTCAGGTTCTTTCCGTTTTCCGGGAACTACCGGAAACACACACAGAATCATTGCAGAGTTAATTGATTTGGGAGTTGAAAACACTCAAATTCCAATTTTATTGTTTGATAACAGTTCTTACAGTCGTCTGCAATTATTAGGCCGCGCTTTGCAGAACATGAAAGTGCTGGAAAAACACAAAACATCCTATACATCACTTACTCAGGACGAACTGGATTCATTTGATTATATAAAAGGGGATACTGAAGGCATCGTTAATTACGGACTAAGTATAAAAGGTATCGTTTTTACGGCTATTTTTATCGAAAACAAAGACGAAAAAATCATCAAGATTTCTTTCCGTTCACAAGGCGGATTTGATGTTAATCAATTTGCGAGAGATCACTTTAATGGCGGAGGACATAGTAATGCTGCAGGCGGAAGATCAGATGTTTCGATGGAAGAAACCCTGAAAAAGTTTGAAGATTTAGTAAATAAACTAAAAATATAATCTCATTATGAACTACTTAAAACGAAGCATCTATATCCTGTTTTTTGCTGTTTTATTGGTAAGCTGTAAACAGCACGAAGAAGCGAGACGCCCAATTTCTCAAGCTTCCGGTACTTTTATGAAAAAATCAGCGGATCGAAATAAAAAACTGGTAGCGAATGAAGAGGATGTCATCAAAAAGATCATCCAAAGCAATCCTAAAACAAAATATTACGCTACAAGAAAAGGATACTGGCTGTATTATGACGAACAAAATACGACAGATACGGCAACACCTAAAAAAGGAGATATTGCTTATTTTAATCTGGAGGTAAAAGACATAAACGGTAAAATTATTTACTCTGAAGCAGATCTTGGACCCCAAACCTATTATGTTGACAAACAGGATATCATGATGGGATTGCGTGATGGTATCAAAATGATGCATAAAAATGAAACTGTAACCTTCTTATTTCCCTCGCATATTGCATACGGATATCATGGAGACAACAAAAAAATTGGCACTAATCAGTCTTTAATCTGCACTGTTACACTTCGTAATTTTGTGCCGGACCCAACAGTGAAAACTGCACCTGCAGCAGGTCAGGCCCAGACAACAGCAGCTCCAAAAGCTGTGACTCCAAAAGCTGCAGCTCCAACAAAAAAAGATACAATAAACCCATAAAACAACATCTTAAAAATGAAAAAGAGTATTTTATTATTACTAGCTGTTACCGTTAGCTCATTATATTCTTGTAAGGACGAACACAGCAATTTGCCTGATGGTTTATATGCTGATATCGAAACCAACAAAGGTCATATTATTGTAGAATTAGATTATAAAAAAGCGCCTGTAACGGTTGCTAATTTTGTAACCTTAGCAGAAGGTAAAAACGAGTTTGTAACAAAAGATTACCTGAAAAACAAGCCTTTTTATAACGGATTAAAATTCCACAGAGTTATTGAAGATTTTATGATTCAGACCGGAGATCCTGAAGGAACTGGTTCCGGAGACACAGGATATAAGTTTAAAGACGAAATCACAGATTTAAAATTTGACAAAGCGGGAGTTTTAGCAATGGCCAATAACGGTCCGGGAACTAACAGCAGTCAGTTTTTTATCACCCATGTTGAGACTCCGTGGTTAGAAGGAAAACATACTATTTTTGGTCATGTTGTAGAAAAAGGACAAGAAGTAGTCAATCAGGTAAAACAAGGCGATACTATTGTTGCTGTAACTATTATAAGAAATGGAGAAGCAGCTAAAAAGTTTGATGCCGTAAAAGTATTTCACGATTATTTTTCAGAAATCGCTAAAGAAAAAGGGAAATATGCCGGAGCTCAAAAAGAAAAAGTAGCTTATTTTGCTGCTGTAAAACCAAAAACAACGAAAACAAGTTCAGGTTTAGAATACTTAATTACAGAAAAAGGAACGGGTAAAAAACCGGCTGCAGGAGCTCAATTATACATTAACTATTCAGGTTTCCTTGAAGACGGAACTTTGTTTGATTCTAGTGTTGAAGATGTTAATAAAGCTTTTGGGAAATTTGATGCAGCAAGAGCTGACCAAAAAGGATATCAGCCAATTCCGTTTCAGGCAGGCCGTAAAGATGGTATGATTCCCGGATTTATTGAAGGAATCGAACAACTTTCATTTGGAGATAAAGCCATTCTTTTTATCCCTTCTCATTTGGCTTACGGAGCAACCGGTGCAGGAGGCGTTATTCCGCCTAATGCAAATATTATCTTTGAAATCCAATTATTAGAAAAGCCACAATAATTATATATATAAAGAATACCATAAACGTAAATTCTTAAAATAATGAAGTTTAAATTTTTATTTTTATTTTGCCTGGCAGTAGTAAACCTTCAGGCTCAGACCAAAAAGCCAGCGGCAAAACCAAAGGCTCCGGCAACTAAAACAGTCGCAAAAGCAGCACCTGCAACAAATCCTAACGACGGTATTTTTGCCACTATATCAACTACAAAAGGTGATATCGTTTTGTCTTTAGAATATATAAAAACGCCTGTAACAGTGGCTAATTTTATCTCTTTGGCAGAAGGAAACAATCCTAATGTAAAGGTGGAAAGACTGAAAGGAAAACCTTTTTACGACGGATTAAAATTTCACAGAGTAATCAATGACTTTATGATTCAGGGTGGAGATCCGGACGGAAATGGTTCCGGAGGTCCGGGATTTGCATTTAAAGATGAATTTGTAGAAGAATTGAAATTTGAAAAAGGCGGTGTTCTGGCAATGGCAAATTCAGGCCCGGCTACAAACGGAAGCCAATTTTTTATCACGCATAAGGAAACACCGTGGTTAAACGGAAAACATACTATTTTTGGCCACGTAGTTTCAGGAATGGACAATGTAAACAAAATTGTTCAGGATGATATCATGACAAAAATTACCATTACCAGAAAAGGTGAAGCTGCTAAAAAATTCAATGCAGTAAAAGTTTTGGCTGACGATGTAAAAAAACAAGAAGCTAAAAAAGCCGAATCTAAAAAAGTAATAGCTGATAAAGCCGCTTATTTTGCCGCTACAAAAGCAAAAGCTACCACAACAGCCTCTGGTCTAAAATATGTCGTTACTAAAAAAGGAACGGGCATAAAAGGAGCTGAAGGGTCGAATATTTACTTTCACTATGCAGGATATTTTGAGAATGGAGATCTTTTCGACAGCAGCATGGCAACCGTAGCAAAAGCATACGGGAAATACGATGCGAATCGTGATGCGCAAAAAGGATATCAGTCTTTCCCTTTTGCAGTAGGTAAAAAAGACGGAATGATTCCCGGTTTTATTGAAGCATTAGACATGATGACTGATGGAGAAAAAGCAATATTCTTTCTTCCTTCAAATTTAGCATATGGAGAAAAAGGTGCCGGAGGAGTGATTCCGCCAAATGCAACTTTGATTTTTGAAATCGAAACATACAAAGATCAGCCTGTCACAAAATAAGTTTTATCTTATAGCACATATTCAAACCCATCAAAATTTAGATTTTGATGGGTTTTTTATTTTTCTTTAAACCTGTCAAATTCATAATTATACAGTAGAAATCGACCCTTAAAATGAACTCATAATAATGTTTATACTCCTATTCTATTAAATCCTAAACAAAATAACTTACCTTTGCCGGCTTTAATTTTTTAATCAAACAAAGTAAGATGTCACAAAACAATGTATTAAAAGGAGTGTTTTTAGTCGCAATAGGCGCTACAACTTACGGAATGTTAGCCACTTTTGTAAAAATGGCTTATACAGAAGGATACACTACTGCCGAAGTAACTACATCTCAATTTATATTAGGAATCATTGGTATTTTAATAATCAATGCTTTCCAGAAAATCAAACACAAAGACAAGGTTGTAAAAGCAACCAAGAAAAATATTTTCAGCTTAATGCTTGCAGGCACATCATTAGGAATGACAAGTTTGTTTTATTATTTAGCAGTAAAATACATTCCCGTTTCTATTGGTATCGTTTTATTAATGCAAACTGTCTGGATGGGCGTATTACTTGAGATGATCTTAGAAAAGAAATTACCTTCGAAACAAAAAGTAATTGCTGTACTTATAGTGCTTATTGGTACTGTTTTAGCAACTAATATTATCCATAACGACGTAGAGCTGGATTGGCGTGGCCTTGCGTGGGGAGCTCTGGCTGCCGCATCTTTTACTACAACTATGTTTACGGCAAATAGTGTTGCTACTGAAATTTCGTCAGCCCAAAGAAGTTTATACATGCTTTTAGGAGGATCGATAATAGTGTTTTCATTTGCAATAGCAACTCAGGTTACTCCTTTTAATTTTGAGATTTTCATGAAATGGGGAATTATCCTTGCCTTATTCGGAACTATTATTCCGCCAATGTTAATGACTGCAGGTTTCCCGTTAACCGGAATTGGATTAGGAAGTATCGTTTCTGCCCTTGAACTTCCTGTTTCTGTAATGATGGCTTATGTATTATTAGATGAAAAAGTAATTCTTTCTCAATGGATTGGAATCGTCTTAATTATTCTTGCAATCATTATTATGAATGTAAATTTCAAACGTAAAAATTAACTTATTTTATGTGTTATTAAAAAAAAGCCACTTGTAATGTAATAATTGTTAATTTTTTTATAAATTCGTGATAAACAATTTAATATCATGAATTTACCCTGGCATTTATACCTCATGGCTTTGCTTTATATTATTGCCGGATTAAATCATTTTAGAAACCCTGGAATGTACATTAAAATCATTCCTCCCTTTTTTTCAAACCCCAAATTAATAAATATTTTAAGTGGAGGTGCCGAGTTTATATTGGGCATTCTCTTAATTGTTCCCTTAACTATGCATTTTGCTGCATGGGGAATTATAGCGTTGTTAATTGCTGTATTTCCTGCCAATCTTTTCATGTATCAAAATAAAAAAGCAGGTTTTGGTTTACCAAAGTGGATTTTATTTGTACGTTTGCCCCTACAGATCGTTTTGATTTTTTGGGCATACCAATATACCCTTTAACAATCAACTATTAATTAAAATTATTTTATTATGAAAAAATTATTTGCGGAGTTTTTTGGAACTTATTGGCTAGTTTTTGGAGGTTGTGGAAGCGCACTTTTTGCTGCCGGGATTCCTAACTTAGGAATTGGATTTGCGGGTGTTGCGCTGGCTTTTGGTTTAACTGTTTTGACAATGGCTTACGCTGTTGGACACATTTCAGGCGGACATTTTAATCCTGCTGTATCATTTGGTTTATGGGCCGGCGGAAGATTTCCGGCAAAAGATCTGCTGCCTTATATTATTTCACAATGTATTGGCGCACTTGCAGCCGCAGGAACGTTGTTTATTATCTGGACCGGTAAAGCAGGAAATGCGATAAACAACACACAAGCGGGAGCTTTTGCCTCAAACGGGTACGGAGCTTTCTCTCCTGACGGATATTCTTTATCATCTGCCTTCATCGCTGAATTTGTACTGACCTTATTTTTCTTATTAGTAATTCTGGGAGCCACAGATAAGTTTGCAAATGGCAAATTTGCCGGCGTTGCAATTGGTTTGGCATTAACTCTAATTCACTTAATCAGTATTCCAATTACAAATACATCCGTAAACCCTGCAAGATCTTTATCTCAGGCTATTTTTACAGGCGGAGAACCGTTATCTCAAGTTTGGTTGTTCTGGGTTGCACCGATATTAGGCGCACTTGTAGCCGGATTCATTTACAAAACATTGTTACAAAATCACGACGCAGCTTAATCAGTTCAATTTCAACTTAAAAAACAATCATATGTCATTTTTATATTTTTTACTTATAGGAGCAATTTCCGGATGGCTTGCCGGGCAGATCTGGAAAGGCGCAGGTTTTGGATTATTGGGTAATATTATCGTCGGAATCGTTGGCGGAATTATTGGTGGATGGATCGCCGGTAATCTTGGTATCGGAGGCGGTGGCCTGCTTTGGCAAATTTTAGTTGCCGTTGGAGGTGCGTGGGTTCTGTTATTCTTAATAAGCCTCATTAAAAAAGCATAATTTACTTCATAATTTACATTTTAAAGAGAAAATCAAATATATTTATATTCGGTTTTCTCTTTTTTATATGCCTGTAACTCATCAATAATCAACTTCATAACAAACAGATTAAAAATTTATCAATCTAAATTCTCAGTTTTATGAATGATATTATAGCCTATTTTAGCACCATTTCGTCTGCTCATAGAAGTTTAATTCTGGTGGGCGGAATCACTGTTTTTTGGTTAATAGAAAACACTTTTCCGTTGTTTCGAATGAAATACCAAAAGTGGCAGCACGCCGGAATCAATTTCTTTTTGACTTTTACCACAATTGTCGTCAATTTTGTTCTCGCCTTTATCTTAATTAAAACCGCAAACTGGACTACCATAAATCATTTTGGAATTCTAAATTGGCTTCCCCAAATACCAATTTGGCTTTACACCATCATCGGATTACTCCTATTAGATTTTATTGGCGCCTATTTAGCCCATTTTGTACAGCACAAAATAAAATTTTTATGGCGTTTTCATATCATACATCATACAGATACCTGGATCGATACCACAACGGCGAATAGACATCATCCCGGCGAAAGTATCATTCGGTTTATATTTACAACCCTGGGCGTCTTAATTGTAGGAAGCCCCATGTGGATGGTTTTCCTGTACCAAAGTTTATCCGTGATTTTTTCACAATTCAACCATGCGAATATTTCTTTGCCAGGTAAAGTAGATGTTTTCCTAAGTTATTTTATTATTTCGCCCAACATGCATAAAGTGCATCATCATTATGTATTACCGTATACTGATAGTAACTATGGAAATATTTTTTCAGTCTGGGACCGTCTTTTCAGCACTTTTACCACCCTGCCAAAAGAAGAAATAATTTATGGAGTAGATACTCATATGGCACCGGAAGAAAACAACAAATTGAAAAATTTACTGCAAATACCGTTTCAAAAATCGAGATCTGCAAAAAACAGTTAAAATCATTAAAAAAAAACTCCCACATCGAACCAAGTAATTATTTTTTTTATTAATATTGATACTTAAATTGAAAATCAATCTATTAATCATTAACCCCTATTTTGAATTAATTTTCACGTGATGAAAAAGAGTAACCGCAAAGAATTGAATTGGGAGCAAACCGAAAAACTTGTTTCGTTAGCCTTAGAAGAAAAAAATCCATTTGAGATCATAAAAAAGGAATTTGGATTGGCAGAAAAAGAAGTTCTGGAAATCATGAAAAAGAAAATGCCACTTGAAAAATTTGAGATGTGGAAAAAGAAGGCAATTGCAAATAAACCAAAACCGAAACCCGTTAAAATAGATGATTTTGATGAAGATTTGGATGGTAAATATTATATAAAAAACAAGCTAGACTAAAACAGAACTCCTGAAATTCAGGAGTTTTTTTTATATTTTTAATGTCAATGTAACTTTTTCAGACTTTACAAGTCAAATACAAATAACTAAACACAAATAAATGAAAAAAATACTTTACACCCTAGCTCTGGCTGTTACGCTCTGGAGTTGCAAAACAGGAAACTCATCCGGCGCTGCAAAAAGCAATGTTGTAGAGGTGAATATTAATCTTATTGACGTAAAAGACGATAGGGTTTTAGTGACTGTGACACCTCCACAGATCAAAACTGACGAAATAATTTACAGTATTCCAAAAACAGTTCCGGGCACTTACTCTACAGATAACTACGGTAAAAATTCAGATGATTTCAAAGCTTTTGATGCTAAAGGAAATCCATTAACCGTAAAACGAATTGATGATAATTCATGGTCTATTTCTAATGCAAAAGCATTAAAAAAAATCACTTACCTCGTTGCCGATACTTTTGATACTGAAAAAGGAACAGGATTTGGTAATGACGATATTTTTTCACCAGCCGGAACCAACATCAATGCAGGAGTTAACTTCATGATCAACACCCATGGTTTTGTAGGTTATTTTCAGGATAAATTAAATATTCCGTATAAAGTTACCATTACACATCCTGATACACTTTGGGGAGCAACCTCAATGACAGACGAAGACGCGAGCAATACAAGCGACGTTTTTACAACATCGCGTTATGCTGTTCTGGTCGAAAACCCAATCATGTATTCTAAACCGGATTATACGACTTTTAACGTAAACGGAATGGATATCCTGATCGCTGTTTACTCTCCTACCGGAAAATTTACTGCCGAAAGTATTACTCCGGAAATGAAAACGATAATGACGGCGCAAAAAAACTTTTTAGGTAAAGTAAATGCCACCAAAAAATATACGGTTTTATTGTATTTGTCCAGTATGGCCAAAGATGATGCCCATGGTTTCGGAGCTCTTGAACACCCAACTGCAACTACAGTTGTTTTACCGGAATCTATGCCAAAAGAAAAATTGGTAGAATCTATGAAAGATGTGGTTTCGCATGAGTTTTTTCATATTGTAACGCCGCTTACTGTTCACTCAAAAGAGATTCAGTATTTTGATTATAATGCACCAAAAATGTCTGAGCATTTATGGATGTATGAAGGTGTCACAGAATATTTTGCCAATCTTTTCCAAATCAATCAGGGACTAATTGCCGAAAATGAATTCTATACTCGTATTGCCGAAAAAATCGAAGAAGCAAAAGCACTAAACGATACGATGTCCTTTACTAAAATGAGTGCCAATGTATTGGTACAGCCTTATAAAGACCAATACTTAAATGTATACCAAAAAGGAGCTTTAATTGGTATGTGTATTGACATTATCATCAGAGAAAAAAGCAATGGCGAAAGAGGAATTCTGGATCTGATGCATAAATTAGCAAACGAATATGGTGTTGAAAAACCATTTAATGACAATGAACTTTTTGCTAAAATCACCGAATTGACTTATCCTGAAGTTGGAGAATTCTTAAATAAATACGTGGCAGGAACAACGCCAATTCCTTATGATTTCTATTTGGCAAAAGTAGGCGTAACCAAAGCTTCTGAAAAAGTCCCTGCATCCATTTTCATCAAAGGACAAACTCCTTATATTGGTATTGATCCGGCAACTAAAATCATAAGCGTTCGTCCTGATGTTGATCTCAATATATTCTTTACGAACTTAAAACTTAAAGCCGGAGATGTAATCACTGCTGTAAATGGTAAAACATACAACTTAGAAAACATTTATGACCTGATTTCAGAAAGTGAAATATGGAAAGAAAATGATCCAATTACTATTAAGATAAAACGTGATGGTAAAGAGCAGACTATAAAAGGAACTGTGAAAGTACCGTTTGAAGAAAAAGAAACTTTTAAAGCAACAGACACTTCAAAAGAAAAACTTAAAAACGCATGGTTAAAAGGATAATTTCTTTTTATCATAACACAAAAAAAACCGACAAGTGATTGTCGGTTTTTTTTATGTTAGTGTGTGAGATTGGGCAAAGTCGAAGTCCCGCACAGTGATTCAGCAGATGAGACTTATTCTTTACTCAGTCTGACAATACGATTATTTCTTCACTGGAAACTTCCAGTCAAATTCGTCTTTACCATTGATAATCGCTCCAATTTCAAACTTTACTACTTCGTCAAATTCTGTCTGAAGAATAAACCAGTTGTCTTCGTTGAAATAGTTCTCGAACGTATCAAAAGTTTCCTGGGTGTATTTTGTGATTTCTTTTGTGGCTAAATCTTTCTTTACGTCAGCAATTTTTCTTCCAATTAACCTGAACCCGTAAACTTCCAGATCATTGCTTGAAGCTACTAAATAACCTAATTTCAAGTCTTCTTCCTGATAAAATGTCAATCTGATTTTGTGTGCGTTGTATACAAAAATTACATTATCATCTTCATCTGTATAATTTTTGTCCGGTTTTCCTAAAGCAGCCGTTACATCGTTTTGCTTCATTCCGAAAAGCAATTTATCAATTCCTGATTTTAGATTTATTTTCATATTTACTTTTATTTAAAGTGCAAATTTCGTGAAGTTTTTGCAAAGTCCGTCACGATTCTATTTTATTATTTTTTTCGCCACTAATTGCCCTAATTTTCAAGAATTATATTTGTCTGGCTAAGCGAAGTAGAAGCTTTTTATTTTTGCCACAGATTAGAAGGATTAAAAAGGATTTTTTTTAATCTGTTCAAATCTGCGGAATCTGCGTGAAACTTTTTCGATACAACCAGAGCTCTAATAGCATTGCCCTTCGACTTCGCGCAGAGAGACATTACAATAAAAAAATCCGCATAAATCCGTTTCATCCGCATAATCTGTGGGCAATTTAATTTTGATAATTCTTCTTATTTGGTTTAGCACTCATATAAAAAGTAATCTTCCCTCCTTTGATAACATCCGAATGTTTCAGGAAAGGTTTCTCTAATTGTTTTCCATTCAAAAGTACTTTACTCACAAACACATTTTTATCCGATTGATTCACCGTTTCAACTTCGAAAGTTGTTCCGTTTTCTAAATTAAAAACCGCTTTTTTTACCAACGGACTTCCCAAAGCATATTCATCAGAGCCCGGTGCTACGGGATAAAATCCTAAACTGCTAAAAATATACCAGGCGCTCATTTGCCCAAAATCATCGTTTCCGCCCAAACCATCGGCCCCATTTCGATACATTTTTTTTAGGATCATTCTGATTTTATCTTGTGATTTCCACGGCGAGTTCGTCCAATTGTATAAATACACCACATGATGAGAAGGTTCGTTTCCGTGCACATAATTTCCTATAATTCCTTCTCTGGTAATATCCTCTGTATTTTCAAAATATTTATCCGGCAAATGCATGCTGAACAGCGAATCTAATCTTACATTAAATTTATCATTACCGCCCATCATTTTAATCATTTCAGCAGGATCCTGCGGAACATACAAACTATAATTCCATGAATTTCCTTCTATAAAACCTTGTCCATGTGTATCCAGCGGATCAAATTCTTTTTTGAAAGTTCCGTCGTTTAATTTCGGGCGCATAAAACCTGTTTTGGCGTCATAAACATTTTTATAATTTTTAGACCTTTCGATAAATTCATTATAAATATCAGTTTTTCCTAACTTTTTCGCTGCCTGAGCAATGGCCCAATCATCATAAGCATATTCTAAAGTTTTAGAAACCGAAGATCCGTTTTTATCCTCAGGAACATAACCCATTTTCATGTAATATTCCAGTCCGTCATAATACGGCACTTTAGCGGTGTTCACACAAGCCTGAAGTGCTTTTTCCCTGTCAAAATTCCCGTTTCCTTTTACAATCGCATCGGCAATTACTGAAACAGAATGATAGCCAATCATACACCAGTTTTCATTGGCATAATGCGACCAGATGGGCAGCATTTTATGGACACTTTGGTCTGAATGTGCCAACATCGAACTGATCATATCTGAATTTCGCGCAGGCTGAACCAAATTGAATAACGGATGTAAAGCCCTGTACGTATCCCATAAAGAGTAACTGGTGTAGTTTTTAAAGTTTTCGGCTTTATGAACATTCATATCCAGACCTTTATAGTTTCCGTCTACATCCATGTATTCTGTTGGACCTAAAAAGGCATGATACATCGCCGTATAAAAATTCACTAAATCTTCTTTCTGAACCGTTTCAACCTGAATTTTATTCAATTCGTTGTTCCAGACTTCCTGGCTTTGTTTTTTTACCTTTTCGAAATCCCAACCCGGAACTTCTTTTTTCATATTTTCTAAAGCACCTGCAGAACTTACCGGTGACAAAGCCATTTTAATTTTTATTTTTTCGCCCTCTTTAGTATTAAAATCAAAAAACAATTTCAGGTTTTGGCCTGCCATTTCGGGAAAATTCTTAGTCTGATCAAACCTTCCCCAGAAACCTTTGTAGACGCTTTTTTCAAGAGGTGCCTGTCCGTAGCTTTTAATGGGTTTACTAAAAGACATCGCAAAATAAACCGTTCTGGTTCTCGCCCATCCATTGGTCTGGCGATATCCGGTGATTAAAGTATCGTTTTCTACGCGAACAAATGTCCAGACGTTCTTTTTATCGTAATTGTAAATTCCGGAAGTCAGATCCAAAATAATATGTGCTTCCTCTGACTTTGGAAACGTATATTGATGCATTCCAACTCTTGTTGTTGCTGTAAGCTCTGCTTTAATCTTATGATCTTCCAGAAGCACACTATAATAGGCTGGTTCTGCTTTTTCTGTACTATGTGAAAAAACTGATCGATAACCCGATAATGGTTTTGAAGCCACTCCGGGATTCAATTGTAATTTTCCGGTTGTAGGCATAATCAGAAAATCACCTAAATCTGAATGTCCCGTTCCGCTAAAATGCGTGTGACTAAAACCCACAATGGTCTTGTCTTCGTATTGATATCCTGCACAATATTTATAGACATCTCCGTTGTACTTGCCATTTAAACTATAAGCAATCGTATCGGTTTCAGGACTCAGCTGCACACTTCCAAACGGCACTGTAGCACCTGGATAAGTATGTCCCATTTTGGCTGTACCAATCATAGGATCAACATACTGAATCAGGTTTCGCTTTTCTATTGTTTTTTTCTGCGCATTTGCTGCAGCAACAAACACCAAAAATGACAATCCAAAAAGTAAACTTCTACATTTTATTCTATTCATCAGGTTCTTTTTTAAATCAATATTTCTCCTATAAAGTAGTGTCTCGCATTTCCTAAAACGTTTTACCAATACTTTCAGGTCAGAAAATTACAATAAAATATGCTCTTTAAAAAATATAAATTGTTTGAAGCTCAAAAGCTTTTAAATATCTTTGAAGCATCTAAAAATGCCATTTATATATGAAAAATTATATTTTATTTCTAGTCCTTTCTTATAGTACATTCGGGTTTTCGCAAAAAACAGACAGTTATAGGTTAACCAAAGAAGAAATAAAACAACGTGAATTAAATGAAGTTTCTGACTTCCCTATCTATAAAGCATTTGAATGCTCTGATAAAGGCGGGGTCTATGAATTGCTTTTGTGCGAAAACCAAAAGAACATTACTAAAAATGATACTTTAAACACTAAAATTCAGGCTATTTATACCATGGCTGATCATGGCGGTTTTCTTGAAAAATGGAGAATTAATGATTTACTTGAACCTACGGATCCTAAAGAAACTACAATTTGGTTCTGGACAAAATACTGCAGCACTAAAGATCTTGATGGCGATGGCTACATAGATCCTGTAATTGTCTATGGGACAAAAACAGAGTATGGCGGAATAAGACGCGTTAAAATTATTACGGTCTATAAAAACAAAAAATATGCAATTCGCGCTGTAGAATGTGACCTGGATTATTGCAGAAGTTTCAAAAAAGATGCAAGCTGGAATTCTTTACCTCAAAAAATAAAAACCCACATTGATGCTTTAGTTGTAAAGATGAGAAAAGAACAGGATCTTATTTTGCAGGATGGATAGTTAAATTATAAATTCCAACTTAAATATTGGTTAACGGTATTTTTATCCTTGCTTGCCTAAGCTGGATTAAAATCCAGCCCTACAATATGAGCCGAGCCTACGGCTCTTTTTTAGAGTTTACGCTTCAGATTTTCTTTTACTTCTTCAAACCATTCATTTTTCAGGATACTTAAAACGATCGAATCACGGCGTATTTCCTTATTTATTGTTGGCATATGGCTTCGTAAAATGCCTTCGACTTTGCAGCCAATACTTTTCATGGCAGCAATACTTCGTTCGTTATCGTTATCGGCACGAAATTCTACGCGTTCCATCCCAAGTGTTTCGAAAGCAAACTGAAGTAATAAAAATTTACAATGTTTGTTGAGCCCGGTTCCTCTAAAAGCTGAGCCGTACCAGGTAAATCCCAGCTGAAGGGTTTTAAATTCCAGATTCATGTCGTAAAAACGTGTTGAACCGGCGTATTTTTGAGATTTTTTATCGAAAACTATAAAGGGAAATTCTCTTTTATCTTCACGGTTTTTTATTGCCGACTGAATATACTTGATGAGATTTTCTTTTCCGTCTGCGCCTACTAATGAATATTTCCAGGTTTCTGGCTCGTTGATTGAAATTGCTAATAAATTATCGACGTCTGATTCTTGTAACGGACGTAATACAACTAAGTCGTCTTTTAAAATGATATTGTCTGAAAAATTGAAATTTGGTGTTGTCATAAGCTATTTTTTTGTGATGCTCTGTGTGAATCTTTGCGTAAAAACTTTTTCACAGAGATGCACGAAATAATCACGAAGGGTCACAAAGTTTTTAAAGAGAAAAAATTACTCACTCATTTCATCATAACGCTCCGGAATTTGCGGATCGTACAACGGTAATTTGAATTCTTCCATCACTTCTACCAATTTATTCATGGTTTTACCTTCGGTACCGTAACAGTCAATTTTGATACTTTGAGGTGTTGTGATTACCTGAAAAGCACCTTTCCCAGAAGTATTTTGCCAGCTGTTTTCATCGACTCTTTCCCATTTCGAAAATACCGAAGCGATTCTGTTCATGATTACCTCAACCGGAAGCGTTTCAAGGCCTTCGACATCTTCTCTTTCTGTAAGGGCTTCGTAAACTTCATGATGGTTTAAGTAAACCTCCTCTAAATATTTCCAAAAAAGTAATTCGTACATAGCCTGGTGTTTTTTTTAGCCCCGATAGTAGTGAAAATCCTTTTGTCCGCCGCGGCGGATAAAAGATTGTAACGGATAGCGGGATTAGCTCCTAAAAAAGCTAATTATTAATAAAAAAGGTTCTGTTGTAAACTCCAGTATATAAAACCTTTGCAACTCAGAACCTTTGTAACTTTGTAACTCAAAAAAAATTAATATTCGAATGTTCCGTATTCACTGGTAATAGTCAGTTTTTTAGAGTCGGCCGCTTCTACTCTACCTACGATTTGTGCATCGACATTGAACGATTTTGAAATCGCGATGATATCTTGTGCAATGTTTTCAGGAACGTAGATTTCCATACGGTGACCACAATTGAAAACCTGATACATTTCTTTCCAGTCGGTTTTTGATTGCTCCTGAATTAACCTGAACAATGGCGGAACCGGGAATAAATTGTCTTTTATAATGTGTAAATTCTGTACGAAATGTAAAATTTTGGTCTGCGCTCCACCACTACAATGCACCATTCCGTGAATTTCGTTTGGCGTGTAGGTGTCTAAAATTTTCTTGATAATTGGTGCATAAGTTCTGGTTGGAGAAAGTACTAGCTGACCTGCATTTATTGGGCTGTTTTCGACCTCATCGGTTAGATTTACCTGTCCTGAGTAAATTAATTCCTCCGGCACAAGCGCATCATAACTTTCAGGGTATTTTTTAGCTAGATATTTCCCGAAAACGTCGTGACGGGCAGATGTTAATCCGTTACTTCCCATTCCGCCATTATAGCTTTTTTCGTAAGTTGCCTGACCAAAAGAAGTCAAACCAACAATCACGTCACCCGCTTTAATGTTAGCATTATCTACAACATCGCTGCGTTTCATACGGGCTGTTACGGTAGAATCTACAATTATGGTACGAACAACATCTCCAACATCGGCAGTTTCGCCTCCTGTGGAATGAATCGTTACGCCAAAAGATTTTAATTCGTTGATTAATTCTTCTGTTCCGTTGATAATTGCCGAAATAACTTCTGCAGGAATTAAGTTTTTGTTTCTTCCAATTGTAGAAGAAAGCAAAATATTATCGGTTGCCCCAACACATAATAAATCGTCGATATTCATAATTAAAGCATCCTGAGCGATTCCTTTCCAAACTGAAATATCTCCTGTTTCTTTCCAGTACATATACGCCAGAGACGATTTTGTACCCGCTCCGTCAGCGTGCATGATTAAGCAATATTCCTCATCCTGGGTAAGGTAATCCGGAACAATTTTACAAAATGCCTGAGGAAATAAACCTTTATCGATATTTTTTATGGCGTTGTGTACGTCTTCTTTTGATGCCGAAACACCTCTTTGTGCGTACCTTTTGCTAGAATCTGAACTCATGAAACTTAGTTTGTGTTGATGTGGTGCAAAGATAATCCCTTTTTTTAATTCTCAGGGCTATACTATTTAAAATTGAATATTTTGACGCACAAAAAAATTCGGCAGGTGAGATAACGCTGCCGAATTTCCTGAGTAAAACTGGTTTAAAATTTTGGCCTCTAAAAGTTATTCCCAATCTGGCATTGCCGTTCCTGAGAATAAAACGGTTCTTGAATTGACAACTCCGATAGTCGTTTTTACGATATTTTTTACCGAAAGCCCATCATTAGAGGTATTGGTAAAAATAAGTTCTGATTCGTTTGGTGAATAGCGAACATCCAGATCATTTGTTCCTAAGGTTTTTTCTGTCAGGATTTGAGTTAAAACTGCGGATCCAAAATTATATTCGAAAATTCTGGAATCTAACTGACGATAATTTAGGTTTTCGAAACCGGCAACATCTCTCGTATAGACTAATTTTTGTCCGGTAACTGAAAAATTCAATCCTCCGACTGCTCCTGTTTGTCCCGACAAAATTGTAGCTGTCACGACTCCTGACGGATTTATAACGTAAATTTCAGCATTGTAACCATTGGCATCATTTACTTTTAAAGCAATTTTTGATCCATCGGCACTCCAGTCACATTCTGATATAAATTTGCCATTGGGTGTTTGAAATACTTTGGTCAAGCCACTGCCGTCACTATTGATTTTGTATAATTTATCGAAGTTAGGATAAATAAGTTCACTTCCTGAAGCATTCCAGGAATACCCAATATAATCTGAATTGAAACCTGCAACAGGAACAGAATTGGTTATTTTTTTAACTTCCGTCCCGTCATAATTCATTGTATAAAGGTCGTTTTGAGAACCATTTGTTCCTATAAAAGCAATTTTTTTGGCCTGATTGTTTCTTCTTGGGCGCCAGCTATTTTTAGTCGAACTTGTCAATTGATATTGTTTACCGGCATCATCAGCTGTAAAAATCACATTATTATCATTTATGTTTTTAACAAACAAAAATCTGGTAGTCGGAAAAGCAATTGTAGTAAATGAACTTACCGCACTTAAAACCGGAGTATTTATACCATCTGTAACTTCAATTTGCCAATAGTACTTGGTACCAAAAATTAAATCTGTCAGCGTTAGTTTTTGCTCTTTTATGGCATCATACACTTTCACCTCGCTATTACTGTCATTTCTAAGCGTTACTTTAAAAGTTAACACATCTTTATCAGGATCAGTAACTGTCCAGGTCAGATCTAAAGATACTGCCTGAGCTGTACTATTATCAACCGGACTTACCTGTACGGGAACTGTTGGCGGTTTGTTATTAGCGGTTGCTTTTTTAAGTTCAAAAATAATCTCCGACGTATTGTTTGCCGTCACGGTTGTAGCTTCAAATTTTGCTACAAAACCATCTTTTTGAGCCTGAAAAGAGTATTCTCCCACTTTTACGTTCGCAACTGTAAATTTGCCGTCAGCATCTGTAAAAACCGTACTTGTAGTTGGGCTTGAGAGTATTTTTACATTTTCCATAGGTTCAAAAGTATCCGCATTAACCACTCTACCGCTAACGGTGCCATAGGCCAATTCTCCTATTTTCTCTTCACTGCATGAAACCAAAAACAATAAAAAAAGTACGCTTGCTATTTTGTATAAATACTTCATTATTAATTTGTTTTTAAATTGAAAATTCTGATTCATCTTTAAAATTCTGATGTTTAAAACTGCTTTATTTTTTCTTTTTTGCGAAATAATAAGTGAGTCCTATCCCGAATTTATAATAGTAATCATCCCGAGTTCCTGACGTTATATAGTCGACGTTGTCACTGAAATTAATATTTTGCTCTGCAAATAATTTTATTCCAATTCTGTCAGATGCTAAATACTCAAGACCTAAACCGTATTGAATCTTACCGTATGTATTCTCGAATTTCTTGTTCATGGCATAACCGC
The DNA here is from genome assembly GCF_002217195.1 of Flavobacterium aquidurense. Taxonomy (NCBI): domain Bacteria; kingdom Pseudomonadati; phylum Bacteroidota; class Flavobacteriia; order Flavobacteriales; family Flavobacteriaceae; genus Flavobacterium; species Flavobacterium aquidurense. The sequence continues at coordinate 53,316 of NZ_MUGR01000011.1, forward strand.
CGCCTCCATACAAATAGGGTGTAAAACGATCTTTAGGCAGTAAAAGCCATTCGAGATTAAGGTCATAAGTGATATAACCAACATCGAGTAAATTTTTATTGGCGAGATTGACCACATTCGTAGAGGCACTGATATTAAAACCGGGCGTTATAAAAAACTTTAGAGCTCCTCTGCCAAAAGGCCTTAAAAGCGGATCCTGATAATCGCCATCCATTAATGTTGCTCCTCCTGAAATTTCGATGGCAAATTTGCTTCTTCTGTTTTCCAGAACTCTTCCGTAAAGTTGGGTTGCATCAGCAGTTTTAGTTTCCTCTGCATAAGCCTTCAGCAAATTATCAACTTCCCATTTGGGCGCGTCTGCTTCCCAGATATTATCTTTTATTCCTTCCAGAACAAGAGATTCTACCGCTTTTTCGATGGCTTCGGTTACGGCCATATGCACAGGTTCATTAGTGGTATATCCTGTTTCTACTTCTAATAATCTTTTAAAATTTACATATCTGAATAAACTTTCATCAATTGCCTGTGATAAAATGGTTTTAGAGATATAAACCGATTTTAAAATTTTTCCGTTAGATGTCGAAATCATTCTCAAATAAATCGTAACCCGATCCTGACGGTATTTTACAGACGCTCCGGCTCCAAAATATCGTGCCCCGAAACCTCCTGTGATAATATTAGAATCATACGAAACGATACCGCCTTCTAGTAAAACTCCTGCATATAATAAAGGAGTTAATTGTGGCTCATTAGGATTGGCATTTTTTACATATTCCTGACGTGTTGCCCGAATCAGGTTTCGTTCCTGCAATAGATTACCAATGTTTTCGCGCTCAATTGGCACAAACCATTTTGAATCTTCAAGCGCTTTTATCAATATTGAGGTAGCACCCTGCGTAACGGCAGTACTAAAACTGCTTCCGTTTTCCTGAGGTTTATATTGTCCGGTCTGATCCCTGAATTTATAGACACCAACGACAACGGGTTCTTTTGGTTTTGGCAAATCTTTTAGCAATGAAGTCGCGGGCGTACCTTCGCCTAAAATTGCTTTTTCGACTCCGGTTGGCTGATTAAAATAAGCACCGCAACCCGAAAAAAGAAATCCGAATAAAATTAGTAAGTAGTGATGTAATCTCATGTTATTTATTTGGGATGATAACTTGGGTTTGTTCTCCTGTATTGGTATCTAAAATATTTAGTGTGAGTCCGTCTGCAGATGGATAAACGTCGACAGAATAGCTTCCAAAAGTATAGGAACCTTCCTTAATACCATCAGTACCAAATTGTTGTTTGTAGAGAGAACTGGAAATCTGACTTAATAACTGGGCATTTAAATTGGCTTTAAATCGCTCCAAATCAGTTTGTGGCGCTGTTATGGCCGTTTTATCTTTCTGCTTGTTCTGCGCTTCTGCGCTGCTCAAGAGCCATTGATAATTGAAAGTATCTCCTCCAAAAGCCGGATTTACCGGTTTATAAACTAAAGCCTGCGCGTTTATAAACGGAGATAGTAGTAGCAATACTACGAGGGTTATAATAAATTTCATGTCGCTAATAATAAAATTAATACTGAGTGAAATATTTTCGCTGTTTTTCTTTTTCTTTAAAATAAGTAAAGGTGGCATTTACAGATTCCTCTGCAACGGCGTCTAAAAATTCGTCATCCGGTCTGGCTAAAAACTCATAAATAACCTCATTATCGACGGTTATTGTTATGGCTGTATTTCTTGCAAAACTATATTCTTCACCTATTGTTACTATCTTTTCAGCATTTATTCCAATATCATTGTACCTGTAATAATACCGATCATAAAAATCTTTACCAATTTTTGTTTTGGTGTCGTCCGTAATGATTCCTCTTAACACAAATCCGTCAACAGGAAGAACTATTACATCGTCTTTTTTTTTTCCTGACCCAGAACTACACGATCTTTCGCTATTATTTGCTTGTCTTCATCATAAAACAATAATAATACGATTACCTCATCATCTTCTGACAGATTGATTTGTGAGGTTGATAGTTTTTGTCGTTCATTGGGCTGCAGGGTAAAAACACCAACTTGGTCATTATTAGACTGATTATTACTTTTACTATTGTTTTTTATAACAGACATTTTGTAGGCAGCACTCCTGATTACCTCTGTAAGGTTTTCTGCCGTACCGGTAATTTTTACATTGCCTTCAACTTTCTCTATTTCGAGTTTTGCTTTTATTTTGTCTTGGGGGACCTGACCGTATAATACGGCAGTTAAAAACAGAAATGAGAAAATAATATGTCGGTATATAAAACGCATGTTTTAAATTTATTGATTGATAAGAATTATCGAAGCTCCATTTCCTGTCTGGGTAATTTTCATGTTCTTAGACATCGAATTGGTTCCAATATTTTTAATGTTTTGATTGTCTCCTTTTTGGACCATTTCCATATTTACATTATAATTGGTATACAATGTAAAATCTGAAATTTTGTTATTATCGCCTCTTTGCACCACATTTTGCGTGATTGTTTTAGCATTTTTATCTAAAAGCAACTGATTGCGATCTCCAATTTGATTGACGGCAACTTTGGTTTCTTTTGATTTTAAAAATGCTGTTACTGTATTTAAATCTCCGATTTGCTGTATATTAATACCCGATTGGATTTTTTGATTTAAATCATTCTGAGCCTTTTTATCCATTGAAGAAACTAAACTAAAAGCGACTTGTTTTGAATTAAAAACAGACGAGCTATAGTTTTTAAAATCTGAATCATCCTCTTTTTCCTGTGCATAAAACACCGGAGAAAAAAGCAAGAAAACGATACTGGTTAAAATGAAAGTTTTCATCTTGATTTTATTTAAATTAAAAAAATGAGATAGTTACGTTCTGCAACTATCTCATTTGTTTTTTAGAGTATTAGTTACTTTGAGTAACAGTAATTGTATTTGTATTTCCTTTTGAAAATGCAATACTAGAATGCGCTGCACCAGTTTGTGTAACAGTAGCTATATTGAAGTTACCAATTTGCAAAGTGTCTTCAGTTAACTTAGTACCATTTTGTACACTTGTAGCTTTGTTCTCATCACCATATTGGTAGTGGTTAGACGTATTTTTGTCTGCCACAGAAGTACCAGATGGAGAAGTTTGTGTTTGCCAAGATTGGTTATGAACACCACCTTGAGAAGCATAAGCTACATTGTTATCTCCGTTTTGAGTTTGTGTAGCCTCATTTTTGCTATGAGGAGCAAATGGAACATTTACAGCTGCAACATGTCCTAATTGAGTAGCATTGAACGGAAGTCCGGTTGGTTTTTCGTTTCCTGTTGTTCCCTGATCTACAGTAGCAGTATTGCTGTTACCTGTTTGTTTTTGAGTTGCGATGTCAAATCCTCCTAATGCACTTGAAGCTCCCGCAATTTGATCTTGCCATATTGTAGCTTTATTGCTGTTTCCGGTTTGAGTTTGGTACGCTTTGTTGTCATGGTTACTTTGAGAAATAAATGCGCCGTTGTTATTACCGGTTTGTTTTACATCAGCTTTGTTGTCTTTAGCTGCATACAAACCTGGTTGAATTCCCTGGTAAACTTCAGATTTGTTGTTGTCTCCTAATTGATCTACAAGAGACCCATTATGCGATCCGTTTTGTGTTACAATACCAGTGTCGGTGTTACCAACTTGATTTACTGATGATGTGTTTCCCTGTGCAAAAGCCGCTGCTCCTACCAATAGCATCGCTGAGATGCTCAAAATTACTTTTTTCATAATAGATATATTTAATTGGTTATTAATACAACTTATTATGTAGGTCAGTGTGATTTGGGGAAATCAAGCCATCAAAAAACGTCATTCGAAAATAAAATCAGAAGACTTATTTTCTTTCTTCATGACCAAAATTAGAAAACTTCTCGAAAATCAAATCAAGTATAAATACCTATTTTACAATAACATAACCACTTTTCGATGAACTGTAAAACTATCTCGACGAACTACTGAAATCAGCAAAAACATAAGTAGGAAATTACTTTCTTATCATAATTTCTTTACATTTACCCCTAATTATATGCTAAAAACAACATTAACAATGCATTATTTTAACATTACAACAAAAAAAAGCCCACCTAAATTCGATGGGCTTGGTAGAATTGTTAAATTACTATTTATTTGGTAAACAATAACTCTCTGTATTTGGTTAATGTCCAGCTTTCGTCGTCTACAAGTAGCTCTAATTTATCACAGTGATTACGAATATCTTCAAAATAAGGTTTCACTTTATTACAGTAAGCCTCGGCCATTTTTTGCGCATCGGTTAAATGATTGGCTGTTCTTCTTTCGTCTGTCATCGCCAATACTTTAGAATTGATTCCTTCAATATGGCCGGAAATCTCTTTAATCAAAACGATCTGCTCTTTTGCAATAGTCTCAAATTCTTTTCCAAAGATCTCTTTTAATCCTTTTACATTTTCGATTAAGGTATTTTGGTAACGTATTGCCGTAGGAATAACATGGTTTCTGGCAATATCTCCCAAAACCCTTCCTTCGATCTGAATTTTCTTAGTGTATTCTTCTAATTCTATTTCATAACGTGCTTCAGCTTCAATATGATTTAGAATTCCTAATTCAGAAAATAAATCCAAAGCTTGTTTCGAAACTTTAGCCTTAATTGCTTCCGGAGTGGTTTTAAAATTACTTAAACCTCTTTTTGCCGCTTCTTTCTCCCAACTTTCGCTATATCCGTCACCTTCAAAAAGTATTTTTTTAGATTGTTTGATATACTCTCGTAATACATTAAATATCGCATCGTCTTTTTTCATGTCTTTCGACTCGATCAAAGTATCTACTTCTATTTTAAAGTCTTTTAATTGTTTGGCAACAATCGCATTCAAAGTGGTCATCGCGTTTGAACAGTTTGAATTTGATCCAACGGCTCTGAACTCCCATTTATTTCCGGTGAAGGCAAAAGGCGATGTTCTGTTTCTGTCTGTATTGTCTAAAAGAACGTCCGGAATTTTACCTACTACATTCAATTTTAAATCTGTTTTTTCTTCAGGAGATAATTTTCCTGTTGTAACGCTTTCTAACTCAGATAACACTTTGGTCAATTGTGCCCCGATAAAAACAGAGATTATGGCCGGCGGCGCTTCATTGGCTCCTAATCTGTGATCATTACTTGCTGTTGCAATAGCAGCCCTTAATAATGTTTCGTAATCATTAACTGCTTTTATGGTATTAATAAAGAAGGTCAGGAACTGCAAATTACTCATTGGCGTTTTACTCGGACTTAACAAATTAACTCCCGTGTCTGTTGCCAGTGACCAGTTATTGTGTTTTCCTGATCCGTTTACTCCTTTAAAAGGTTTTTCGTGAAACAATACTTTAAAGTCGTGACGCTCGGCCACTTTTTGCATCACATCCATTAATAAAGAGTTATGATCTACCGCAAGATTGGTTTCTTCGAAAATGGGTGCCAGCTCAAACTGATTTGGTGCTACTTCGTTATGACGTGTTTTTACCGGAATTCCTAACAACATACATTCCTGCTCTAAATCTCTCATATAAGTCAGGGCACGTGTTGGAATTGATCCAAAATAATGATCGTCTAATTGTTGTCCTTTTGCAGAAGTGTGTCCTAATAAGGTTCTTCCGGTCATCATCAGGTCAGGACGAGAATTGGCCAATGCTTTATCAATAAGGAAATATTCCTGTTCCCATCCTAAAGTAGCGGTTACCTTTTTTACATTTTTATCAAAGTATTTACATACTTCTGTCGCTGCTTCATCTATAGCAGATAAAGCTCTTAACAACGGAATCTTATTGTCTAAAGCTTCTCCCGTATAAGCGATAAAAACAGTTGGAATACATAAAGTAGTCCCGTAAATAAATGCCGGAGAAGTTGGGTCCCAGGCCGTATATCCTCTGGCTTCGAATGTATTTCTGATTCCGCCATTCGGGAAACTCGATGCATCCGGTTCTTGTTGTACCAGTTGTGCTCCGCCAAATTTCTCTACAGGATCACTTCCGTCATAAGAGACTTCAAAAAAAGCATCGTGTTTTTCGGCAGTAGTTCCTGTAAGTGGCTGAAACCAGTGTGTATAATGAGTAACACCTTTGGATAATGCCCATTCTTTCATTCCCATGGCGATATAATCTGCCAGTTTTCTGTCTATTTTAGTTCCATGCTGAATGGCATCTCTAACTCCCTTTAAAGCATCCGAAGTCAAAAACTGCTTCATTGCTTTTTCATTAAACACATTTGCACCAAAAATGTTAGATTTTCTATCGATTTCTTCAAAATGTACTGGCTTTCTTGTAGAAGCATCTCTCAAGGCCTGGAAACGTAATGTTGACATGTATAATAAGTTTAAAATTTGTACTAATTTTTACTAAAAAATGATCGACAAATATAAACAAATAAAAAGGCTGTTTATAGGATAAATTTGAGATTTTTATTCGACGATTTTTCAACGTAAGATGCTTTTTTCAAAGAATAATGAATTTGATTTGAAAAAATATAACAAAACACCTCAGTATTCTTCATTAAATAAACATTTTTTCACAATTCCTTAACCTCAAATACCAATAAAGACAAGTAATTTTTACGAATTTATTTTTTAAAGGTATAAAAAATTGCTTTTTTAAAAATATACCCCTCCCAAAATTGCGCTTATCTAAAAAATAATACTCGCTTAAACAAAATAGCCCCCTAATTTTTACGGCTAAAAAAATAAATCTATATTTGACCCAACGAAAAAAACAAAAAAATTAATTTATATTATTATGGCTAAAATTAAGTTAGAGTACATTTGGTTAGATGGATATGAACCAACTCAAAATCTTAGAAGTAAAACTAAAGTTGAAGAGCATGAAAATTTCAAAGGAACGTTAGAAGAACTTGGAAATTGGTCATTTGATGGTTCATCTACAAAACAAGCCGAAGGAGGATCTTCAGACTGTCTGTTAGTTCCTGTTGCAATTTATCCTGATCCAACTCGTATAAACGGGTACATTGTAATGTCAGAAGTTATGTTTGCTGACGGAACACCACACCCTTCTAACGGTAGAGCTACAATTGATGATGATAATGATGATTTTTGGTTTGGTTTCGAACAAGAGTATTTCATCATGGATACTAAAACTTTATTGCCATTAGGTTTCCCTGTTGGAGGTTATCCTGCTCCACAAGGTATGTACTACTGTTCTGTAGGTGGAAAAAACACTCACGGAAGAAAATTAGTAGAAGAACATGCTGACTTATGTATCGCTGCAGGTCTTAACTTTGAAGGAATCAACCAAGAGGTTGCTTGCGGACAATGGGAATTTCAATTATTTGCAAAAGGTGCTAAAAAAGCCGGAGATGAAATCTGGGTTGCTCGTTACTTATTAGACCGTTTGACTGAAAAATACGGTTACTATATAGAATATCACCCAAAACCACTTGGAGATACAGACTGGAATGGTTCAGGTATGCATGCTAACTTCTCTAACGAGGTGTTAAGAACATGTGGTTCTAAAGAAACTTACGAAAAAATATGTGAAGCTTTCCGTCCTGTTGTTGCAGAACACATTGCAGTTTACGGAGCTTACAACGACCAACGTTTAACTGGTAAACATGAAACTGCTTCTATTCACGATTTCTCTTATGGAGTATCTGATAGAGGAGCTTCAATCAGAATTCCTTTATATACAGTTCAAAAAGGATGGAAAGGATACCTTGAAGACAGAAGACCAGCATCAAACGGTGATCCGTACAAAATTGCTGCAAGAATTATCAAAACTGTAAAATCAGCGCTATAATTCATAGTTATATTATACTAAAAAGTGCCATCTTAACCGATGGCACTTTTTTTTGTTTACTATATTTAGGTATCTAAACCCAATTGTCAGTTCGAGCGGAGTCGAGAACCTTTATAGTGTTTGAACAAAATCTGTCGTCACAAGCATTTCGACTTCGCTCAATGTGACACAACGTTTTCAATAATAAACCTGACAGGTTTTAAAAACCTGTAGGGTTTATAAAAAAGTATCAAATCCCAATTGTCAATTCGAGCGAAGTCGGGAACCTTTATAGTACAAAACTAATCGCAACCACAATTTAACTTCAATTAATGTGACGGAACATGTTAAATTTGAGGTAACTTTTTGATAATTAATTTTTCACGTTAAACACCAAAAACTATCTTTGTAAATCATTAAAAATAAACATCATGATAGTCTGGATTTTGTTTTTGTTGGCCGTTGTTTTGATCCTTACTTTAGATTTGGGAGTATTTAATAAAAACCCTCATATTATCAGCACTAAAGAAGCAAGTAAATGGACTCTCATTTGGGTCACATTATCTTTCCTGTTTTCGGGAGTCATTTATTGGCTTTATACCACAGATTATATCGAAAATCCGGATAATCTAAAACCAGCCGTGGCTTCGATGAAGTTTATTACGGGGTATTTGATCGAACTCTCTTTAAGTGTCGATAATATTTTTGTAATTGCAATTATTTTTGCCTCTTTCAAAATCCCCCAAAAATACCAGCACCGTGTTTTATTCTGGGGAATTTTAGGCGCAGTGGTTTTCCGTGGATTGATGATTTTCTTTGGTGTAATGCTCATTCATAAATTTGCCTGGACTACTTATTTGTTTGGTGCTTTCCTGATATTTACTGCCTTAAAAATGTTATTCTCCGGCGATGATGATGACTTTCACCCAAAAGATTCTTTTGTATACAAAACACTTGGAAAAATCATCCCCATTACAGCTGAAATGGACGGTGAAAAGTTTTTCATCAGTACAAAAACCGCCAAAAGAACCGCAACGCCATTATTTGTAGCCTTGGTTGTTATTGAGGTTATGGACGTTCTTTTTGCTGTAGATAGTGTTCCCGCCATCTTAGCGATTACCTCTGACCCGTTTTTGGTCTTCAGTTCTAATATCTTTGCAATTCTGGGATTACGTTCGATGTACTTTTTCTTAGCCAATATGCTGGCAAGATTCAGTTTCTTAGAATATAGTTTAGTAGCTATTTTAGCCTTTGTGGGATTAAAAATGCTTTTACACGAATGGATTCAGGTACCGGAATGGGCTTCATTAGGTTTTATTGCACTTTCGCTTTTAGTGGGGATTTTGGTTTCTCTTAAATTTGGAAAAGAAAAAGAACTTACTGATACTGATTTAGAACAGGAATAATATTCCTGAAACATATATTTATAATAAAGGCTATCCCAAAAAGATAGCCTTTTATTTTTATTGATCATTTGTTATTTCGCTACTAGACTTAAGAGACAGACGATTTCGAATAATCGTTTTAATAAATCTACAAAGTTTGTCATTTCGATAGAAAAAGGCCCGAGCGATAGCGAACAGACAGAGTAAATCACACAAGAAAACCGATAAAGATTGGGCTATAGTTACGGAATTACTTGTGGAGATTCCTCGTTCCTCGGAATGACAAGATTGCGGATAAACAAATGTGTATTCATAAAAAAAGGAAATCTTTCGATTTCCTTTTTTTATTATGTGTTTAATTTAAATTCTTTACTTTACTATCATCAATATTATATTTCTTAATTACAGCATTGTAATCTGAATAATCTTCTTTATTAATAGATTTTCCTGAAAATGCAGTATCACCAGGAACAATAACAATTCTAAAAGTCTGATTATCTAAATAATCCGGAGTCAATTCCAAATCATAATTACCCTCAGCATATATTATAAAATGTTCGTTACTAAATTCAAAATCATAGCTTAATCTTCCTTGCGAAAGATATATAATTTTGGGTATTTGTTCCCAAATTGGAGCATTAGTTGAAGTGATCGTGCCAATTTTTCTATAAATTAAAATAACATCATTCTTATAAATTGCAGGATTTAGCGCTCTATTAATATTAAATCCATCTTGAGCATTATAATCAAAATTAACGTTGTTAAGCTGAAAAACTTCACTAATTGTATCATAATCTACATCATCATCATTTGAGCATCCCGAAAATGCGAACAGTCCAACGACTGCGAAAAGTGTAAGTATCTTTTTCATGGTATTTGTGGTATTAATTGTTTTTAGAATACATTATATATATAAAGATATTCCAAAAATCAAACCAAAAAAAGAATTTTGCTAAATTCTTATTAGAATTTTCTTTTATTTTTTTGCAACCTGCTGATTTTTAAGCAATATTTTATTGAAAAACAATACATGATACGGCAATGAATTCTCCCAATAATCCCAGGTATGTGCTCCGGGACGTTCAGTATAATCGTGATCTACTTTGTTATAAACCAATCTTCGGTGTAGTTCTCTGTTGGGTTCTATCAAAAAATCATCAACGCCACAATCTATAATCAATGGTAGTTTATTGGCTTTTAGCTTATCTAACATATTCATAACAGCGTATGGTGCATACATTTCTGAGTTGCCGCTTTTATCCCCAAAAACGGGCTGCATGAGTTTTACTACCTGAGCAGATGATTCACGATTGAGCATGGTACTCATGTCTACTGCCCCACTCATGCTTCCGGCAGCACAAAACAATTCAGGATGTTTGGCAGATAAATACAAAGCACCGTGACCTCCCATTGAAAGCCCTGTTATTACTCTTCCGTTTCTGTTGCTTATCGTTCTATAGGTTTTATCTACTTTCTGAATAACTTCCTGCGTTACGAATGTTTCAAACTGACTTCCTTTATTTACCGGACTGTCCAGATAAAAACTAAAGGTCTCGCCTTCCGGCATTACGATGATAATATTATACTGATCAGATAGATTCTGAACTAATTTTTTGTTGGGTGTACTTTTTAGCCAATCGCCAAAATGACCATACGCACCATGTAATAAGTACATCACCGGAAATGCCGATTTGCTTTTTGCATATGAATTGGGCAATACGACAGCAGCTTTGTAGGTTTTGCTCATCGATGCACTCGGAACTTGCAGAGTATCTACTTTGGCCGCGTAACTCATTGATGAAACGCATAAAAGAACAGCAAAGACAAAGAATTTAAAGTTTTTCATATTTATATTTTTTTCTGATTAGGGATTGTAAATATACTTTTTTATACAATATATCATATGAAAAATCCGACTGGTTTTTGAGTAGTATGATTATGTTTTTAGGTATTTTAATAATTAAAAAGATTCTATTTCACACAGATTAAAAAAAGATTTAAGCAGATGCACACAAATTTTTTAATTTTAAATCTAAATAAAATCTGCCTAAATCTGCAGAATCTGCGTGAAACAAAAATTCGCGCAATCTGTGGCAAAAAAATAACAATAAAAAAAATCCACGATAACCCGTTTAATCCGCTAAACCCGTGGCCCATCACATCGTAAAACAAAAAAACCATTCGCCGCAACGAATGGTTTTAATTGAATTAGATTTTATTTTCCTACCAGATGACTACTCGTAAACTATCCGGCTGATACATTTTGTCTCCTTTTTTGACATTGAATGCCTTATGAAATTCCGGAATATTACTCAATGGTCCGTTGACCCTGAATTGCTCCGGTGCATGAACATCCGTCATGATCTGATTGATTTTGGACTCATCTCTTCTGTTGACCATCCAGGAATAAGCATAAGCAAGAAAATAACGCTGCTCCGGAGTCAGACCGTTAATTTTTTCCTTTTTCTTAAACTGCTCCGTTTTTTCGAATGCTTCGTAACCCATGATAACTCCGCCTAAGTCAGCAATGTTTTCGCCTTGGGTAGCGTCACCGTTTACCTGTTTTCCTAAAATAGAATATTTGTTATACTGATCTACAATCAATTGTGTTTTTGCCTTGAATTTCTTTAAATCTTCTGCTGTCCACCAATTGTTTAGGTTTCCTTTTTCATCATATTGACTTCCCTGATCATCAAAACCATGCGTGATTTCATGTCCAAAGAAAGAACCGCCTAATATTCCGTACAAAATAGCATCGTCCGGCATACGCCCTTCATAACCCGGAACAATAATATTACAAGCCGGAATCACGATTTCGTTGTTGCTGGGATTGTAATACGCATTATATGTCTGTGGATGCATAACCCATTCGTTTCTGTCTACCGGTTTTCCATATTTATGAATCATATCATTATATTCCCAAATATTGCCTTTCATCACATTCTCACAATATGATTTTCTGTCTATAGCAAGTTGGCTCATATCCTTCCATTTATCCGGATACCCCAATTTCATGACCATTTTACTCAGCTTGTACAATGCTTTTTGCTTGGTAGGTTCACTCATCCAGTCTAACTTCTTGATGTGCGAAGCAAATACATCACGAATATTGTTTCCTATTTCCTGTAATTTTTCTTTTACTCCTTTTGGCATATAATCCGCCACATAAACCTGACCTATTAATTCGCCTAAAGATTCATTTGTTTGTCCTACTACTCTCTTCCAACGTGGTTTTTGAGTTGTCACGCCATTCATTGTTGTCGAATAGAATTTAAAATCTTCTTTTTCGATAGCAGCAGTCAGATAAGGCGCATAAGCACTTACAAGATTCCACTTCAGATAGGTTTTCCAGTCTTCGATTGTATATTTTTTGATCGTCGTATTCAATGCTTTAAAAAATTCCGGCTGCCCCACAATAACCGAATCGGCTTTTGCAATCCCTAAAACCGGTAATACTTTTTTCCAGTCGATATCCGGTGTAATAGCATTGAATTGATCAACGGTAAGTTTATTGTAATTTTTGACAGGATCACGAAGATCTTCTAATTTTCGGGATGCTTTTGCCAGTTCTGTTTCGAATTTCATTACCGTTTGGGCATTTTTTGCCGCAACAGACTGCTCTTCTCCCATAAACTGCATCATCGTTTTAAGATGTGACAAATAAGCAGAACGTATTTCGACAGTTCGTTTATCAGAATCGAGATAGTAATCTCTTTGTTTCATTCCTAAACCGCCTTGCCCAAGAAACAACGCATATTTAGTACTGATTTTATCATCCTGTGAAACATAAAACGTAAAAGCCGGATCTGCCCCTATAGTTTGCAAATGTGCAATTGTAGTAACCAGTCCCTGAACATCTTTAATTTCACTGATTTTTTTTATTTCGGTATTTAGCGGAGACAAACCAGCTTTTTCGATGGCAAGCGTATCCATTCCTGAAGCATAAAAATCGCCAATCTTTTGTTTGTTACTTCCTTTTGCTACTGATTCGTCTTTAGCGGCATTCTCGCAGATACTTTTAATTTGTCCATTAATAGTATCCATAACAATTCTCATTATTCCGTTATTGCTGTCCGTTTTGGGAATAGGATTTTTTTTGAACCATCCATTATTCGCATAATTAAAAAAATCATCCGCAGGATTTACTGTTGTGTCGCGGTTAGTAATTAAGGGATCTGAAAATGCTACATCTTTTTTATTGCAGCTCAAAAAGGTCATTCCGATAAAGAGGAACGTAAGAGGTTTTCTAAATAAATTCATTCAGTTATAAATTTGGTGATGGGTTAAATCTATTCTTGGTACACTTGTTATAATTTGAAGATAACCAGCATGTAAATATAATTTTTATAACAATAAGAAATAGTAAAAAAATTCAAATTTTAAAATCCAAATTTCAAATAGTAAAGCTTCAACTTCACTAAGGAACAAGATAATAAATGATTTTTCAAAAAAAGTTGGCCACAAATTACACGAATTAGCGCGAATTTTTTCTAAGCAAAATGAGAATACTAATTCAATTCGTGACTGAAAAAAAATCCTGAAGCTTCTTTAGAAGTTTCAGGATTTACAGCCGGACAAAAGGTCTTTAGCTAATAATTATTTTGTGTTCGTGACGGTATTGCGAAGCGCTTTTACCGGTGTATTGTTTAAAGGATTTACTAAAGTGACTGAAATTATTAAAACCGCTTTCGTAACATACTTCATTAATACTAATAGGTTTTTCTGCCAATAGTTTTGAGGCGTGTACCAAACGGTATTCATTTACGAACTCTGTAAAAGTTTTATTCGAAATCTTCTTGAAATAACGGCAAAAAGATGGTGTAGTCATACTTACCAGACTCGAAACCTCATCGATAGCGATTGATTCCTGAAAGTGATCTTTGACATAATTAAAGATTACATTGATACGGTCATTGTCCTGCGTTTGTAATTCTAATGAAAAACCATCAGCATTAAGCACCGTATAATCTTTAGAAGAATCAAGTTCGTCAAGAATACTCAAAAGCGTAAGCAAACGTTCAAACGGAAGTTGATTTTCCATCATTTCGATTTTCTTACCGATCTGTTTTTTAGTTTCTCCTCCAAAAGCGATTCCGCCTTTAGCCTGACTCAAAATATTTTGAACCTTTCTCATTTCGGGAGCAACAAAAAAATCATTCCCTAAAAACTCCGGTTTAATATGAATAACGGTTTCGGTTGTGTTTCCCGTTTGTTCATTCGTAAAACCACAATGTGGCAAATTAGCACCTATCAGTATCAAACTCCCATTGGTATAATAAGAAACGTGGCTTCCTATTTGTCTTTTCCCTGCCCCACCATTTATATAAACCAACTCAATCTCTGGATGATAATGCCATAAATGAGCTTTACTGTTGGTCTTTTCGGCGTGCTTTGTGTAGGTAAAAGAACTTCCGTATGAATTCGATATCACTTCAAGAGCTGGGGCAATTGTCTTCATGATAAAATCTTTAAAAAATAATAGCAAATTTAACAAAATCGCTTAATATAATTTAAAAATTAACCTATAACGGTTTCGTAAATACAGATTTCGCATCAAAATCCCAAAAAACCGAATATTCAAATTACAGTAATCGGGCTATATTTTTAAGTACCCGTATTTTTACTCCTAATTTTTTTAATATATCCTATTTAATCCAGTCCTTTTATACACAAATCCTATTTCAGTAAGAATATACTTCATTTTATACAAATGTTAATTTTTACAAATCATTAAAAAATAACAACCTAATTAACAAAAACACCTAATATAATTCAAAAATTAACCTATAACGGTTTCGTAAATGAGAATATAGCATATAAATTGGAAAATACAGTTGTGAAAAAATCACAGCTGTCGGAGTAATTTAGCATCAGAAAATTAGAACTAATAATTTAAAACGAAGCGCTATGAAAAAGATATTAAAATTAAGTATAGTATGTGCAGTACTTTTTACAGGAATGAGCACTTATGCAATTGATGGAAATGATAATGGAAATGCAGATTTTAACCTACACGTATTAAAAGCCAATGGAAAGCTTATTACGTTTGCTCTAAATCAGGTAAAAAAAGCAAGCATCAGCATTTATGATAAAAACAACAGTTTGATCTATTCTGAGAATGCTACCGGTAAAGAAGGAATCCTAAGAACTTTTAGCTTAGAAGAACTTCCTGCAGGAACTTACTTCTTAGAAGTTGAAGACAGTGCAAAAAAAGTGAGACACGAAATTACAATTACTGATGATCAGTCTGTATTATCATCAAAAGCAGTTTCGTCAGCATATAAAGCAGGTTTCTCTGCTCAAAATTCAAGCGTAGCAGTACGCTAAAAAAGTTTATACTCTCATAAAGTATAAAAATGAGGTTAGATAGTTAGTAAAGTTAAAAACGTGATTGTTTTGAAACAGCTCTTTGTGGTTATTGAGCTGTTTTTTTTGTGCTATATTTTAATTTTGGTTTAACCGCAAGGAGCGCTAAGATTTACGCAAAGTTCGCAAAGTTTATAATTATTAAGCTTTGCGAACTTTGCGTTTATGTAAAACCTTGCTTATAAAAAGACCTTTGCGCCCCTTGCGGTTAAACCTCATTTCAAACATACTTTTGTAAGAAATACAGATAAATTTACATTATATTAATTTAAACAAAACATTAAAAAATAATAGCCATATTAACAAAAACGATAGAAATAATTCAAAAATTAACCTATAACGGTTTCGTAAATGAGAATACAGCATCGAAATTGGAAAATAGAGTTGTGCTAAAAAATGCATATCCGAAGTAATTTAGCATCAGAGAATTAGAACTATTAATCTAAAAACAAATGTCATGAAAAAGATTTTAAAATTAAGTTTAGTATGTGCGGTACTTTTTTCAGGAATGAGTACTTATGCAATTGACGGGAATGAAGATTTTAATCTTCATGTATTAAAAGCTAATGGAAAGCTAATTACGTTTGCCCTTAATAAAGTGCAAAAAGCCAACCTTGCTATTTATGATAAAGATGGTACTTTGATCTATTCTGAAAGTGCTTCTGGTAAAGAAGGAATTTTGAGAACTTTTAGTTTAGAAGAATTTCCAGCCGGAACTTACTTCCTGGAAATTGAAGATAATGTAAAAAAAGTGAGACATGAAATTACAATTACTGATGATGCAACTTCATTATCAAGAAAAGCAGTTTCATCAGTTTATAAAGCAGGATTTTCTGCTAAAAATACAGGCGTAGCAGTACGCTAAAAAGTTATACTGCATACAGTATAAAATGAGGTTAGATAGTTAGTAAAGTATAAAACGGGAAATCGTTTTTTAAACAGCTCTTTGTGGTTATTGAGCTGTTTTTTTATGCCCTTTTTTTTCCTGAAAATTTTTTCGGTTTCATTTTTAGAAAACTATTCTTAATAAATCTAAGAATCTGGTTTTTAAACCATTAAAAAAATACGCAGAAAAAAATCCAAAAGTCCAGTAATTACGTACATAGTTCAGCCAAAACACCGAAACATCTTTGATTCAGCAATTTAAGCACTGAAAAAAGTGATTTTTTTGCATAAAATTAAATTTCTATTTGTAGTTTTGAGCGTTCCACAAACAGTAATTAACAATTAAAAAAAACATGACAAATTTTATTAAAATGGGCTTAGTTGTGGCCGTATTTTTTACAACAATCTTTACTTATGCAAAGGAGGGAAAAGGGGATTATATTTTGAATATAAAAACCGGAAACGGAAAAGTAATTAGCATTACTTTGAACAACCTTGAGAAATCAGTTTATTCTATCTTCGACGAAAACCATAATTTAGTGTACACAGGAGAATCTGCTACAGACAAATTAGAGATTTCGAAAACTTTAAGTTTAGAGGCGTTTCCTGCCGGAACTTATACTTTAGAAGTAAACGAAAATGGTAAAGTTGCGAAACACGATATTGCTGTTTCTGCTAAAAAATCAAAAACTATTAAGCTTGACGAATCCGTAAACGAAAGTCCTTCGTTTCGTCGTTAATTGTTTTTTACATTAAAACTGAAAAGCATTCGCCGTGGCGAATGCTTTTTTTATGAATAGACTTTAGAAATATTATTTACGCTGAAGTAATTTTTCTAAATATTCGATTTTATCTTGTTCCGCTTTCAGCAAACGTTCGTAAAGTTTTTTATTTTCTTCGAAAGATTCAACTAACTTATCTAAAGGATTGAAAGTACACTGATTATTATTTCCAAAATGGCTATCATTTACAACTTCATTAAAAGTATTAAAATAGTTAATCATACCTTCTTCTGAAAAACTTTTAATAGCTTCAACCGTTACACCAAGCACTTTTGCTATTGCGATAAGTTTATCCTCATCGATAGTTTCGCTATTTTCTAAAATAGAAACCGCCTGCTGATTTGTCCCTAAAGCTTGTGCCAAAGCTTCCTGCTTCATATTTCGAAGTTCACGAATACGGCTAATTTTTCGCCCTATATGATTTGGTTTTGTAAATGTGCTCATAATTCAAAGATAATAATTTAGTGTGATAACCCGCAAAATGTAAAAAACATATTTCTAATGTAAGGAACACTAAAAAATGTTTTCATACAGAAAAATCTATTTCTTACTTCGCTGAGTTAAACAAAAGTACAATTTTTCTTATAATAAAATAATAAAAGTCTAATTGTAAAACTATTAATCACTAAAAAATATACGCCATGAAAACCAATGAAATGAAAACTTTAGAGAACCTCAGAAAATTAACTGCCAAATATTGCAATAAGCTGACCGCTGACCAAACAGGCACTCACACAGCTCAAATTAAGCTACTCAATTATTATGAACTTGGCTGTACCATTAC
This sequence comes from Flavobacterium aquidurense, assembly GCF_002217195.1. Classification (NCBI taxonomy): domain Bacteria; kingdom Pseudomonadati; phylum Bacteroidota; class Flavobacteriia; order Flavobacteriales; family Flavobacteriaceae; genus Flavobacterium; species Flavobacterium aquidurense. The sequence goes on from NZ_MUGR01000011.1 coordinate 71,264, forward strand.
CGAAATCATAAAACTATGTATTGTAGCCTTAGAACAAGAAGCACATCAAACCTCAACTACAATTAAATATTCGCCTATTAATGTCGCGCTCGTTTTAGAAATGGTCTTAGAAATGTTTCCTTTGGATGAATTTGAATTGATTACGGAAATTAATGAGGTGTTGGTTGGGGATTGAATTCTCTGCTCTCAATTTAAATATTCGCAATTGCTGTGCGAAGTCATCTGCTGGCGCGAGCGCAATGTCATTAAGTTAAGAAAAACAGCCGCAATACTGTACCGAATAAATCTCACGCAAAGTCGCCAAGCCGCCAAGTTTACGCCTAAAACCTTTGCGCTTTTGCGTCTTTGCGCGAAAAAGAATTAACCATTATTAGATCAAAAGTGCTTAACTTAATGACATTGCGCTCGCGCTAGTAAGAGAAAATTCAATTTCATCCACAAAAAAACCTCCCAAAATCTTGAGAGGTTTTTTCATAAATATAAAACAGTAAAATCTACATATTCCTTCTATACTGCCCGCCAACTTCAAACAACGCCGAAGTAATCTGCCCCAAAGAACAAACCTTTGTAGCTTCCATTAAATGGTCGAATAAGTTTTCGTTTTTAATGGCGGCTTCCTGTAGTTTGTTGAGATGCTCATTTACTTTTGCTTCGTGAAACTGGTGTAAGTTATCGAGCATCGTAATTTGGTATTGTTTTTCTTCTTCGGTGGCGCGAATTACTTCGGCCGGAATTACCGTTGGAGAACCTTTTGAACTTAGGAATGTGTTGACACCCACAATTGGGAAATCTCCATTATGTTTCAAGGTTTCGTAATACAAACTTTCTTCCTGAATTTTAGAACGTTGGTACATGGTTTCCATGGCACCCAAAACGCCGCCACGTTCTGTGATTCGGTCGAATTCTTGTAGAACGGCTGCTTCTACCAGATCCGTTAATTCTTCGATGATAAACGATCCCTGAATTGGGTTTTCGTTTTTCGCCAGACCTAATTCTTTATTGATAATCAACTGAATCGCCATTGCACGACGTACCGATTCTTCTGTTGGTGTTGTAATCGCTTCGTCGTAAGCATTGGTGTGCAATGAATTACAGTTGTCGTAAATCGCATACAAAGCCTGCAAAGTGGTTCTGATATCATTAAAATCAATTTCCTGAGCGTGTAACGAACGTCCGGAAGTCTGAATATGATATTTCAGCATTTGTGCTCTTTCGTTGGCTCCGTATTTGTTTTTCATGGCTTTTGCCCAAATTTTACGCGCCACACGACCAATAACCGAATATTCAGGATCAACTCCGTTCGAGAAAAAGAACGATAAGTTAGGTCCAAAATCGTTGATACTCATGCCGCGGCTCAAATAATATTCCACGTAAGTGAAACCATTAGAAAGCGTAAATGCCAATTGCGTAATTGGGTTCGCTCCTGCCTCGGCAATATGATATCCTGAAATCGAAACGGAATAAAAATTACGAACGTTTTTGGTAATAAAATATTCCTGAACGTCACCCATTAATCTCAGTGCAAATTCGGTTGAGAAAATACAGGTGTTTTGAGCCTGATCTTCTTTGAGAATATCGGCCTGAACCGTACCGCGAACTTGTGATAATGTTCTGGCTTTAATTTCATTATACACTTCCTGAGGTAAAACCTGATCTCCGGTAACACCCAAAAGCATTAAACCTAAACCATTGTTTCCTTCGGGTAAATCGCCTTGGTATTTAGGGCGTTCTGTTCCTTTTTCTTTGTATATTTTGTTGATTTTAGCTTCAACTTCTTTTTCTAAATTATTCTCCTTAATATAATACTCGCACTGCTGATCGATTGCGGCATTCATAAAGAAACCTAACAACATTGGCGCAGGCCCGTTGATGGTCATACTTACAGAGGTTAAAGCATGAACCAGATCGAAACCTGAATACAATTTTTTAGCATCGTCCAGACAACAAATCGAAACTCCGGCATTCCCGATTTTTCCGTAAATATCCGGTCGAATATCCGGATCGTTTCCGTATAATGTCACACTGTCAAAAGCAGTTGAAAGTCGTTTTGCCGGCAATCCTGCGCTCACATAATGAAAACGTTTGTTGGTTCTTTCCGGTCCGCCTTCTCCCGCAAACATTCTCGACGGATCTTCGCCTTCACGCTTAAACGGATATAATCCCGAAGCAAACGGAAATTCTCCCGGAACATTTTCCTGTAAATTCCAACGTAAAATATCGCCCCAGGCTTCGTATTTAGGCAAAGCTATTTTTGGGATTTGTAAATGTGATAAACTTTCGGTGTGCGTCGCGATTTTGATTTCTTTATCACGCACTTTAAACGTATAAACCGGGTTTTTGTATTTGTTTACTTTCTCTGCCCAACTTAGGATAATTTCCCAGTTGTAGGGATCTAAATCCATTTTTACTTTATCAAACTGATTTAGTAAAAGGTTTAAGAAAATTCTGTTTTCGTCATGTTCCTGAATACCGCTTGGTAAAACAGTTGAGTCATCAATTCCTGCTTTATTGATTTGAGGAACTTTCCCAGAAACAGATTCTATGGTTTTAAATATTCCGTATAATTTCTGCGCTACTTTTTGCTGCGAAAGGGCACTTTCGTCATACAATCTGTTGTTCTCTGCAATTTCAGATAAATAACGGGTTCTGTGCGGCGGAATCACGAAGATTTTCTCGCTCATTTCGCGCGTAATTTCAAAAGTCGATTTTAGTTCTGAATCTGTTTTTTCGACAATTTTATCCATAATCGCTTTATAGAGCGTGTTCATTCCAGGATCGTTAAACTGCGAAGCAATAGTTCCGAAAACCGGCATGTCGTCCGGATTTTTATCCCATAAATTATGATTGCGCTGGTATTGTTTCTTTACGTCACGAATGGCGTCAAGTGCGCCTCTTTTATCAAACTTGTTTAAAGCTACCAAATCAGCAAAATCAAGCATGTCGATTTTCTCTAATTGCGTTGCAGCTCCAAACTCAGGCGTCATTACATATAACGAAACATCAGAGTGATCCATAATCTCGGTATCTGATTGTCCGATTCCGGAAGTTTCCAAAATAATCAAATCGTATTTTGCGGCTTTTAAAACCTGAATCGCTTCGGCTACATATTTAGATAATGCCAAATTCGACTGACGTGTTGCCAGTGAACGCATATAAACACGAGGATTATTAATGGCATTCATACGGATTCTGTCTCCCAAAAGTGCTCCCCCTGTTTTACGTTTCGAAGGATCGACAGAAATTAATCCGATTGTTTTTTCAGGGAAATCAATTAAAAAACGACGAACCAATTCATCTACCAAGGATGATTTTCCGGCTCCACCCGTTCCTGTAATTCCAAGAACTGGTGCCCCCCCCGCCCCCGATGGGGGAGCTAATGATGAATGCGGAAATGCTTTGTAAAATTCATCAGGATTATTTTCGGCTAATGAAATTAATCTGGCAATAGTATTTACCTCTTTAGACAGCAAATTATTTACAATTCCGGAAACTCCCCCTTCGGGGGCTGGGGGGTTGTAATCAGAACGTTCTACCAAATCGTTGATCATTCCCTGAAGACCTAAAGAACGGCCATCATCAGGAGAATAAATCCTTGTAATACCATATTCATGCAATTCTGAAATTTCGCTTGGCAGGATTACTCCGCCTCCACCGCCAAAAATCTTGATATGCCCGGCTCCTTTTTCATGAAGCAAGTCATACATATATTTAAAGTATTCATTATGTCCGCCCTGATATGAGGTCATTGCAATCGCATTTGCATCTTCCTGAATGGCAGTATTCACTACTTCTTCGACGCTGCGATCGTGACCTAAATGAATCACCTCTACTCCGGTTGACTGAATTATACGACGCATGATATTGATCGCTGCATCATGTCCGTCAAAAAGAGATGCTGCTGTAACAATTCTTACTTTATTTTTAGGAATATATGGTATTTGTTGCTCCATTTTATGAATATGATAATTTTAAGGGAGCAATTTACAAAATATTTTAATATTTGGTTATTGTTATGGCTTTATGTTAACAAAAAAAATAAATGTTTTTTCGCATTCATAGGGTAACAATTTAATCGCTTATTTGATTTATCAATATAACCATGAAAGACATGGCAATTTTAGAACATTTAAATAAAATATAACAACTTGTTTTCCAACACCATAAAGTAATTTAGCATGGTAGAAAAGCCCCAAATTTTTACCCAAAACTTTTACCTTAAATAGTAAACGTAAAAATTTAAAAAAATGAAAACATTATATCCAATCACCCTAATTTTAAGCTTGAGTTTTTTTGTATCTTCTTTTAACACAACTGAAAACGACTTTGTTTCCTCTAAAAAAACTGCAACTGCTGCACCTGTTTACAATTCAGATTCTGATAATGTAGACGCACTTTCAAATGACTTTTTTAAAAGATATTCGGATTTAAAAAAATACAAATCTGACGTAATGTCTTTATACAAAAACAGAGCTTTGGGAACTATTTGGTTTGATGAAGAAGATATCAATGAATTTGGTTCTGTATTGTATGAAAAAGCAAAAAAAACTAATGACTTAGTGATTCCTTATCAAAAAGAAATTGATGATCTTTTTTCTACCTCAGCAACAAAGCTTTCTAAAACAGATGCTGATATGCTTTTAAGTTCATTATATATTGCTTACGCCAAAAAAAGTAATTCAGATACGAAGAAAAAAGTATCTTATGATGCCATGCTGAAAGATTTTCTAAACTACAGCACAATCGAAGAAGCAACTGCTTCTACTAACACCGCAGATGTAGCAGATATAAAAGTAGCATACGACCAATATTATAAATTACAGGACGTTCTGAAAAAATATAAAAAAATCGACCGATCAAATAAATGGAAAGCGATTGTTCCGGAAGAAACACCTTATAAAGATTTACGCCCGGATGCTGTTTCGAACACAATTGCTCAGGTTAGAACCAGATTGTATTTATTAGGCGATCTAAAACATGATTCTAAAAGCGATGTTTACGATCGTGAATTGATGGATGCTGTTATGAAATATAAAGTGCGTAACGGTTTTAAACCCAACTATATTTTAGCCGAAGAACATATTAAGGAAATGAATGTGCCAATTGCTGATAAAATGGAAACATTGAAACTTAATATGGAAAGATGTCGTGCTATTTCGGCCCAGATTGCGGCCAGCGATGAATATGTTTTAGTAAACGTTCCTTCGTATGAATTAATTTATGTAAAAAACGGAAACGTACAGATGACCTCAAGTGTATTTGTTGGTGCGCCATTAACCAAAACAACGATTTTTAACGGTGAAATTGACAGAATCGTTTTCAGCCCTTACTGGACTGTGCCACAAAGTATCGTAAACAACGAATTGAAAGGTAAAATAGCTGAAAATAAAAATTATCTTGCCGAAAAAAATATGGAAATAGTAAATGGTCAGGTAAGACAAAAACCGGGTCCGGACAATTCTTTAGGATTGGTAAAATTTATGTTTCCAAATCCTGATGATATTTATATGCACGATACACCGTCTAAAACTTTATTCGATTTCGAAAAAAGAACTTTCAGCCATGGTTGTATCAACGTAAAAATGGCAAAAGAGTTAGCCGTTGCCATGCTTAAAGATTATCCGGAATGGACTCCCGCTAAAATAGATAAAGCTATGGAGGGTAAAACAGAAAACAGTTTTAAACTAGCCAAAAAAGTACCTATTTACATTACGTACTTTACTTCACTGGTAAACGAAAATGGTGAGATTGGTTTCTTTCAGGATGTTTATGAGAAAGACAATGAATTGAATAAAGCTCTTTCTCCTCAAACAGAAATAGTAGCTAATTAATACCTTTAGATTACAATATTTTATGGCTTGCTTCTTTACTGAAGTAAGCCATTTTTTTTTAAAACTTTTACTTATTCTGTTCTTTTCCGGAAAATGCATCATTTCTCTTACAAATTTACTTTTTACCTATTCCTTAACTTTTCTACTCAATTAACAGCGGATTACCCTAAAGTATCCTTTTTAGAACTTATTCGGGCATTAAATATTCTTAATTAGAAGAACCTTTGTGTTTTAGATCAAAAATTTAGAGATAAAAAGTAAAAAACATCCGGTATGAGAAAATTCGATTTAGAAGCATTTGAAAAACATAAAAAAGATAACAATACCTACTGCCGATACATTACAAAAAATACCAATGGCGACAATGTTGAAATTTTCCTTATCGAACATAAAGATTCTTATCAGCAAACAATTATTTATCTAAACACACCTATCAAACAAAGGTTTATGTATAATAAAAAAACGTTGACCCTTATAAAAGAAATGGAAAGTTTTTATGATTGCCTTATTGGTTTTCAAAGAGAATACAATGAGAAACAAGAGCTTATAAAAGAAATTAATAACGATGCTCCTTATAAATTCAGCTGGCAGGATTTGGTCAATAAAATGAAAATGGAATACAAAATAGACCTGATGAACGAAAACGAACAAATTAAAAATAATAGCCAGGTAACGGTTTTATCAAGAAATCCCCAGACAATGATTTATTCTATTACTATGCCATGCCAGTTTACCCCGCACGGAGTCATGGAAGAAAAATTCGAGATCGATGCCATGACAGGAAAGACGATTTACCATGTTGGAAGTCAAAGAAAAAAATATTCTAATTATTTATAAAATTATATTTAATAAACTACAGAGTTCAATCTAAAAATTCATTTGTATTTTAATTTAAAGTATCTTTCTATCTTTAAACCTGAATCTAAAATAAAATCTATTTATGGAAGACGATTATGTTGAAGTTAGGAAAAGCTGGTGGGAAAGAAACTGGAAATGGTTTGTACCAACCGGATGTGTAAGCCTTTTATTGATTTTTGTGTTGTTTATAGCCAGTATTTTCTTTGGCGTTACTTCTATGATGACAAATTCTGATGTTTATAAAGAAGCCATGATCAAAGCAAATCTCAATAAAGTGGTAACTGAAAAACTAGGAAGTCCGATTGAAGATGACGGAATGACTTCCGGAAGTATCAACACAACCAACGGCGATCGCGGAAGCTGTAATTTACAAATTCCGATAAAAGGACCTAAAGGACAAGCGACCTTATTTGTTGTGGCAGAGAAAAAAGGCACCTGGCAATACAGTGAAATGACCGTTGTCATAAAAACCACAAAAGAAGAGATTGATTTACTCAAAAAATAATTACATATAAATTCAGGCAGATTTCTTTAATTAGGTTTCTGCCTTTTTTATTGATAAAGTGATACGAGATATAGTATCTTTATGGGCAACAAATTTTTCAAATTCCAATTATGAATATTCGCCTGACTGTTTTATTATTTCTTTTTAATTTTTGTCCTTCCGTATTTTCTCAAACAAAAACGATCACTCCTACAACAGTAAACCAATCCACTACAGCGATGGCCGCTCAGGATATTTATATAAAAATATTATGGCTGGACCAAAATGGTGGTCTTCAACTCAATACAAACTACATCAAAACATTAACAGATCAGCAACGCGCCGCTTTAGGTTACATTGCAACGGATGTTAGTAATGAATGTTATTGGGATGGAGATAAAAAAGCAGATGAAAGTAATTTAAAATGTAAGTTGCTGTCCGCGCTTAATTTAGGTTATCAATGCTCTGACAAACATTTATCTTTTCTAAAAAAATGGTTTAGTGAAGATCATAAAGTTTTGGAAAGGCTGCAATATTGTCAAAAAACAGAATCCTCGGCAAAAATTCAGGATCGTTTTTCTGAAATAAAAATGATTACTGACAAAGATACCATCAAAATTATCTACAGTGCAATTGGTGAAGATTCAGAGAAACAAAAAACATGGAGATGGCAGGAAGAATCTACTTATTCTTTTACGAAAACTGGAATCAAACAAATCAACCGTAAAAATATTAACGGTGAGTACAACTAGAATTATCCGCACAAGCCAACAACAAATGAAGTTATTCTTTTTATGTCTTAGTTTGCTGCAATGCATTTTAGCAACTGCGCAATCTGACTCTCAATATCACGCTTATACCAGCAAAATAAAACAATTCTCAATACCGTCAAGAATTTTATACAAACACATTGATGCAACCGGAAATGGTTCAATAGAATTTACAAATGCCAAAAAACAAATACTGCGTTTTAGAATACTAAATCAAAAATTACAAATACAGCATGGCGGAGTTGCCTATCAGCTTTTTTATTACACGAACAATTATTTGCAAAGAATTGAATCATTTGATGCTGATGGAAATTTAGCAGGAGAAAGAGAATCAAAAAATGAAGCGGGAATAGCATTTATTATCGAAAAACCGAATTTATATTTAAAGAAAAAGAAGCTAATCGATGCTGCAGAAGGTAATATTGATTTGAAAGATGATACCAACGAAAAAATAATACGAGTAGAATTATTCGACGAGAATAATCTGCCTATAAGAGAATTTCAGCCTACTTATATTTCCAGCAAGATGTATTGGAATTATAATGTCAGAATGTATTGGCCGTAGCCTTAAGATTCTGATTTATTTAGATTATAAACTATTACCACTCGTTTTGTGTCAATTCGCTGACAGAGAGGTTACTTTTTATTTTATTAATGTTTGCTCACTAATTGCTCATAAGCGTCATAGAAATCAGCATTTTTAATTGAAAAATAACCATTTGCCCCTTCATTAAATTTATCCTGCGTAATTGCCCGAAGCTCTACAAATACTTGTTTGTCTTTATAAGTATATACATTCAGCCATTTAGATTCTTGTACAGCAGCGTTTTTATAATTTTCAAGCATAAAATCCTTTATTATTTCCTGATCTTCAAATGTTTTGATCTGAAATGCATAACCGGATAATTTTCCGTTATAAGATAATAATTCGATATGAAACGGTACGATGGTTTTAAACGTCCATGTTTTGTTATCAAAGCCATAAGAAAACATTTGCACATTCTCGAACATTTCGCCTTTTCTCACATTCGGAACTTCTTTCAGAAGATTTTCCAAATCTTCGTTTAACTTCAATTCGCTGAGATCAACTTTATTTTGGGCAAATGAAACCATACTTAATAATGTAAATAATATAATTATTGATTTTTTTGTTCTCATTTTACAACGTAATTAGTGATTTACTTTTTTAATCAATTTTCCGTACTGATCAAAATACTGCCAGGTGCCAATGGAATCAATTTCAGATTCATAAAGTTCATAATTGTTAAACTTCTCAATTGACTTGATTTTTCCATTTGGGTAATATTTCTTCTTTTCTATATATGCTTTAGACACAACATCATTATGATAATAAACAGACTGAATAATTTTTCCTTTCTGATCGTATAAATACCAGGTACCTATAAAAGTCCCTGTCGCAATATCTTTATTCTCATAATAGCCCTGATAACCTTTCTCTTTTATCGTACCATTTGGATAATAATTTTTTACCAAATGTTTGCTTTTAATAGCATTATTATTTTTTGGAGTGGTTTGTAAAGTACCTGAAAAAACCATCTGGGAAAACAAAATGCACAAAAACTGTAATGATCTGTAAAACCCATTTCCTGATGACCACTTGTTTAGCGGGGAGTTTCTCATAATTAAGGGATATTTTTAATTTAAAGAAGTTCGTATTTAAAATTAAAACTAATTATTGATTATTCAAACTACTATTTCGAGTATAAAAACCTACAATAAAATAAGCCCTGTTTGATCGATATTTGATTTGCTAAAGCTAAAATGCAATTTCTTATTTTCCTTAAAGAGCAAAAGAAAATGAGAACAGCGGGACGAATGTTAATTTTAAAACAAATTGTTTGTGCTGCCTAAAGAAAATTGTGGCTTTGTTTTTGAATAAGTAGTATTTTTGAAACTTATAAAACCCTATAATGAAAAAGATTTTAATTCTATCGCTTGTATTCTCTCTTAGCTCTTATGCTCAGGTAAAAGAAACTTTATCTCAAAAACTATCAAAATTATCGACTCAGGTTTCAGGAGTTGGCGGCGTTGATATTGCATCCGGATTAAAAGAAGCGTTAAACAAAGGAATCACAAAGCAAGTGAGTAAATTGACCGCGGAGGATGGTTTTTATAAAAATGAAGCCGTAAAAATCTTAATGCCTGCAGAATTACAAAAAGTTGACGCCACGTTACGCAGAATAGGATTATCATCTCTTGCTGATGAAGGAATTAAAGTCCTAAATCGTGCTGCCGAAGATGCTGTAAAAGAAGCCACCCCGATTTTTGTTTCGGCTGTAAAAAACATGTCGTTTACAGATGCTAAAAACATCTTGCTAGGAAATGAAAGTGCCGCAACCTCCTATTTGCAAAAAGGTACGACCACTGCTTTGTACGGAAAATTTAATCCGGTGATAAAAAGCTCTTTCGAAAAAGTGGGTGCTGATGTGGTTTGGAAAAATATTATTAATAAATACAACACCATTCCATTAGTCAAAAAAGTAAACCCTGATTTGACTGATTATACTACCAATCAAGCTTTAGCAGGTGTTTTTAAAATGATTGCTGTTGAAGAAAAAGATATCCGTACTAATATAAATGCAAGAACAACACCTTTACTACAAAAAGTGTTTGCTATGCAGGATAAAAAATAATTTTGTCGTTGAAGTCTAATCGCTGATTTGTTTCTGAAATCAGACATCTAAACGATTACGCAAATCCAACATTAACCGATTAACCATTAACTTGAAATGCAAAAAATAACCATTCTGATTCACTGCAAAGACCAAAAGGGAATTATCGCCGCAGTGACTACTTTTATTGCTAAAGTAGAAGGAAATATTACCTACATCGACCAACATGTTGACGTAGAACAAAATGTGTTTTTTATGCGATTGGAATGTGAACTGACCAATCATAACATAACAATCGAAGGCCTGAAAGCTGATTTTGACAAAACTATTGCCTCTGATTTTAATATGTCATGGGATTTGTACAATCAGGAGCAAAAGCCAAAAATGGCATTGTTTGTATCTAAATACGATCACTGTTTGTTTGATATTTTAGGACGTTACAGTGCCGGAGAATTAAATATTGAAATTCCGGTAATCATTAGTAATCATAACGATTTAAGATCGATTGCAGAACGTTTTGATATTCCGTTTCACTGCGTGCCTTTTACCAAAGACAATAAAGAAGAAGGCGAAGCCAAACAAATTGAATTATTAGAACGATATCAAATTAACTTTATCGTTTTGGCGCGCTATATGCAGATTATCACCCCTAAATTGATTTCGCTTTACGAGAATAAAATTATCAATATTCACCATTCTTTTTTACCTGCTTTTCCGGGTGCAAAACCGTATCATTCGGCTTTCAAACGTGGGGTAAAAATTATTGGGGCAACCAGTCATTATGTTACGGCAGAATTAGATGAAGGACCAATTATCGAACAGGATATTGCAAGGGTTTCTCACATACATTCGGTAGATGATTTTATTATGAAAGGAAGAGATCTGGAACGTATTGTTCTGGCTCGCGCTATAAAACTGCATGCAGAACGTAAGACAATGGTTTATAGTAATAAAACCGTTGTTTTCTCTTAGTCTAAGTTGCTAAGATTCTGAAGTATTGAGATCCTAAGTTTTTTTTACAGCAAAGGGTTACGTTAAGTTCGTTAAGTTTTTATTCTGGCAATGTAAAAGAATGTGAAGATCCCAAAGCTTTGTCTCTAATTATTAGCCACTGATTGTACGGATTGAAACAGTTTTCACTGGTTTCTTTTCTTCGAGCCTACCAATTAAATTAATAGTTCCGAAGGAATGAAATATATTGTAGAGCTGGACTTCACTCCAGTTTACATTAAGAGAATATATAGTTTTTGAATATTTAGAAGATTTATATTAAAAACAAACCTGACAGGTTTCAAAAACCTGTCGGGTTTACTCTTTAAGATCAAAGATAACGGTTCTTAAAAAAACTTTGAACCTTTGTTACTTTGAGCCTTTGAACCTTTTTATCGAACGACAATAGACAATCTTGGATCACTAAAGTTATTTACTTCATCCATCGTCATTCCCAATGCATTTGCTACTCCTGTTCCGTATGCCGGATCAGCTTTGTAACAATTTCTGATGTGTCTTACCTGAATAAATTTCTGTGCTCCTCCTACTTGTCCTGCGGTATTTTTGAATAATAATTGTTTTTTCTCCTCTGTTAATAAGTTGAACAACAAACCTGGCTGAGTGAAATAATCATTATCATCATCTCTGAAATTATGGGCATACGCATCGCCATGAAGTGCTAATGGAGGCTCTTTGAATTCAGGTTGCTCCTGCCATTCCCCAAAACTATTAGGCTCATAATGTTTACGACTTCCGTTATTTCCGTCTACGCGCATGGCACCGTCTCTGTGGAAAGTATTATAAGGACATCTGGATGAATTTACAGGGATCTGGTAGTTGTTTACTCCTAAACGGTAACGATGAGCATCTCCGTAAGAAAACAAACGTGCCTGCAGCATTTTATCCGGTGAAAAGCTAATTCCGGGTGGTACGTGCGCCGGATTAAAAGCAGCTTGTTCTACTTCAGCAAAATAGTTTTCAGGATTTTTATTTAATTCGAATTCTCCAACAGGAATTAAGGGAAAATCACCTTTTAACCACACTTTTGTCAAATCAAAAGGATGAAAACGATAGGTAGCTGCCTGCTCCTCGCTCATGATCTGAACAAACATTTTCCATTTTGGGAAATTTCCTTCTTCAATCGCATCAAATAAATCTCTTTGATGACTTTCTCTGTCGTTACCTACTAACAGAGCAGCTTCTTCATCAGATAAATTATCAATTCCTTGTTGTGATACAAAGTGAAATTTTACATAGTTTCTTTCGTTTTGAGCATTCAGGAAACTAAAAGTGTGACTACCAAATCCGTGCATTTGCCTGTACGATCTCGGAATTCCGCGATCACTCATTACAATGGTAACCTGATGTAAGGCTTCAGGCAATAAAGTCCAAAAATCCCAATTGTTATCAGCACTTCTCAAATTGGTTTTTGGATCACGTTTTACAGCGTGATTTAAATCAGGAAATTTCATTGGGTCACGAAAAAAGAAAACCGGTGTATTATTACCTACCAAATCCCAATTTCCTTCATTGGTATAAAATTTCATGGCAAAACCACGAATATCTCTTTCGGCGTCAGCAGCACCTCTTTCACCTGCAACAGTTGAAAAACGTACAAACATTTCCGTTTTTTTACCAATTTCCGAAAACAAATCGGCTCTTGTATATTTTGTAATATCATGAGTTACAGTAAAAGTCCCGTAAGCTCCCGAACCTTTGGCGTGCATTCTTCGTTCCGGAATTACCTCACGGTCAAAATGCGCCATTTTTTCTAAAAACCAAAAATCTTGTAATAAAACAGGTCCACGAGGTCCTGCAGTCTGAATGTTTTGATTGTCCGGAACGGGAGTTCCTGTTGCAGTTGTTAATTTTTTGCTTGAATCCATATTGCTGATATTTAATGTTTTATCAAATATACGAAGTTATCTTTACGATATCTATAAACAAAATTGATTGTTATTATATTTTAATAATAAAAAACTATTTAACGTTACAGAAAGCTCAGAAACAACTCTTAAAAAATCTTAACTTATGCCCAACAAAGTAATAACAAAACCTTAACAGCTAAACATCCATTTATGTTAGATCTTTGTAGTGTAATAAACTGGTTATTTATTATTTTGGTTTTGGTTAGTTAAATGATGCCGGCGTCTTCGAGATGCCGGCATTCTTTTTTATAATAATTTATGTTTCAGGTTTAAAGTTTCAGGTGGCTTTTCTTTGCCATTCCTTTATCTAAAAAACGTAAGTTTCATTCATACAAAACTATCTACAAATAATAAAACTTAGACATTAACTTATCTTCAACAAAGTAATAACAAGACCTTAACACCATAAGATTGATATATATCGGATCTTTGTCATGTAATAAACTGGTTATTTATTATTTTGGTTTTGGTTAGTTAAATAGTGCCGGCGTTTTCGAGATGCCGGCATTCTTTTTTGGCTAAAATTCCAATAAAAAAAAATCCAAATGCCAATTTAACTCTGGATTTGGATTTGGAATTTAATTCTTCAATCTTTCATGTAATATTTTAAAATACGGAAATGCCTTTAGCAAACGGCTGCCATGCCAGGAGAACATCTCGCCATCTACGAAAACCGTTTTAGCATGATGAGTAAACCTGCCAATTTCAAAAGCATCTTCTTCTTTAAAAGGATAAGGTTCTGAGGAAAGAAAAACCAAATCAGGATCGCCTTCGATACGCATTTTTTTTATTTCGACTTCAGGATAGCGTCCTTTGTCTTCGTAGATATTCTGAAAATGATTTAGCTTTAATAATTCATTGATATAAGTATCATTTCCGGCCACCATAAACGGATTCTTCCAGATAAAATAAGCAGCTTTCTTTACAGGAATATCTGCAATATATTTTTTGAAATCGCTTAAAGCGAAAGCCAATTTGTTATTCCATTTTTGAGATTCGGTTCTGCAGTTAAAGAGCTGACCAAAATCTGAAATCATCTGAAAATTATCTTCTATAGTAATGATATTCGTTACCCAAACCGGGCAAATCGCACTTAGCTGCTCTACAATTTCCGGAGTATTTTCTTCTTTATTACAAATGATAATATCAGGCTGAAGCAATTTTATCTTCTCAAAATGAATTTTCTTGGTACCGCCCACTATTTTCTTAGTCGATTTTAAATGGTACGGATGAACACAAAACTTCGTGATTCCGATGATTTTATCTTCTAAACCTAAATCGTATAGTAATTCGGTTTGAGAAGGCACCAACGAGATAATGCGCATTGGAGCGGTTTCAAAAGAATGCAAAATACCAAGCTGATCAGGAAATTGTTTCATATTTGTTTCATGTTTGTTTTGTTTCAGGTTTCAAGTTTTGGATTGTGTTGATTTAACCGCAAAGTTCGCAAAGATTTGTACTCTTTGTGGAAAGTTATTTTGTATCAAAAAAAGTTCGCAAAGCTTTGTCTTGATATAGCTTTGCAAACTTTGCGTTTTCTTAACATTCATTTAGATGAAAAACTTAGCTTACTTTTTGGTTAAAATATTTTCAAAGTAAAGCAACCTGAAACTTTAAACCTGAAACTTTAAACTAAGAATCTTTTCCATTTCTTTTTGTACTGATAATGCTTCTTCTCTCGCCTTTTCGGCAAAATCAGTTCCTTTTGAGGCATAAATTATGGCTCTTGCTGAGTTTACCAATAATCCCACTTTATCATTCATTCCGTATTTACATACTTCAGATAAACTTCCGCCCTGAGCGCCAATTCCGGGAACCAGTAAAAAGCTGTCCGGAACAATTTTTCTGATATCAGCAAAATATTCGGCTTTTGTAGCACCAACCACATACATTAGATTGTGGCTGTTTTTCCATGTTTTAGAAGTCTCTAAAACCTGTTTGTATAATTCTTTTCCGTTGGTGGTTAAAGTCTGAAAATCGAAAGCTCCTTCGTTAGAAGTTAATGCTAACATTATGGTATGTTTGTTTTCGAAAGCCAAAAATGGTTCAACCGAATCTTTCCCCATATAAGGTGCAACGGTTACACTATCAAAATTCAGGTCTTCAAAAAAAGCTTTTGCGTACATGCTTGAAGTATTTCCTATATCGCCACGTTTTGCATCTGCAATCGTAAAAATTTCAGGGAAATTCTCGTTGATATAGTTGATTGTTTTCTGCAAAGACATCCATCCTTTTATACCATACGCTTCAAAAAAAGCAGTGTTGGGTTTGTATCCCACAGCCAGATCGTGTGTAGCATCGATTATGGCTTTATTGAATTCGAAAATAGGATCTTCTGTTTCTAATAAATGAGCTGGGATTTTGGTCAGATCCGGATCCAGTCCCACGCATAAAAATGATTTTTTTGAAAGAATTTGTTCGTGTAGTTGTTGTGTTGTCATATTGAATTTTACTAGTGCGGCAAAATTACAAATAATATTATTGGTTTACGAATTTCGATTTCACATTGAATTCATGTAACATCCTGAATAAATTATGTAAGAAAAATGAATTACTTCTTCTCTATTTTTGATAACGAACCGCAAATCAAACAATTATGACTCCACATATCGGAATTACCCCAAAAAACCTAAAGAAAAGTACCGCTATGTTGGCTACGATTTTATCTAATGAAATGACGCTTTATGTAAAAACGAGAAAATTTCACTGGAACATTTCCGGAAATAGTTTTATGGAGCTGCATAAATTGTTTGAGGAACAATATCGAATTTTAGAAGCTAATATTGATGAAGTTGCAGAACGCATCAGCCAGCTTGGCGAAAAAACAATTGGAACGATGAAAGAGTTTATCGACAACTCTACCTTAAAAGAATCTCCAAAAGAATATGCTTCTCAGAAACACATGCTTGAAGAACTTTTAGAAAATCATGAACAGCTGGTAACCGAATTCAGGGAATTTATTCCGGCTTTTGAGAATGACGATAACAATGATATTGGTTCAGCTGATTTTGTAACAGGTTTATTGCAGCAACACGAAAAAATGGCGTGGGTTTTACGCCGTTATCAGGTTTAAAACTTCAAAATGTGAATTATGAAACGCTTTGCGAAATTGATATAACAAGGAAATAATGATGATTTCAGAAATTTACAATATTATAAATACTTAAAAATTATTATCATGAATACTACAGAAATAAAAGGAAACTGGAATGAGTTGAAAGGAAAACTGAAACAACAATATGCTGATCTTACAGATGACGATTTGTTGTATGATGAAGGAAAAGAAGACGAAATGTACGGAAAACTTCAACAAAAATTGGGAAAAACAAAAGATGAAGTCCGCAAAATCATTGCTGATTTGTAAGACCTTCTAAATCAAGCAGAAATACCGTCTAGTACAACAATATTAGACGGTATTTTTTTGAGACTTTTATTTAAATTAATCACGTCCTTTTATTGCTTAACCGCATTAAACTCTGTAACCAAAAATAAATTAATTATCTTTAACCAAATTTCTATAAAATGAAACTATTTATAAAGTTTGATATCAACACAATTTGCTCGCTTTTTCTGAAACAAAACCTGGAACAACAGAATGTAAATTTTACAACTTTGGGATTTGGCGAAATTGAAATTGCCGACAATATAGATGCTGAAGCACTTGAAACTTTAAAAAATAATTTGTTGCCCTGTGGTTTTGAAGTTGTCGAAAACCAGAAAAGTGTTCTGGTTCAAAAAATCAAAGACGCTATAATCGAGCTTGTTTTTATGGAAGACAGCAATAATTATAAAAGTTCTGTGTTTTTAGCTGAGAAACTAAATCACAGTTATGGCTATTTATCAAATGTTTTTTCGGAGGTAACCTATTCCTCTATCGAAAATTTTATCATTTTACAGAAAATTGAAAGAGCCAAACAATTAATTATTATTAACGAAATGAGTCTGACCGAAATTGCTTTTTTACTCAACTACTCAAGTGTGGCCCATTTGAGCACGCAGTTTAAGAATACAACGGGAATTACGCCATCGGCTTTTCAGAGAATAATTAAGAAACGTAGAGAAAATTTAAAATAAAACCCAAATACCACACTAAAATGCAAAAAAACGCATTATACATTTTATTGGCTGATGATGATGAAGATGATCGTCTTTTTTTTAAGGATGCTTTTGAAGAAATAAAAATTCAGACAAAAGTTGATTTTGTTCATGACGGAATGCAATTAATGGAGCATTTGATGGATCCGGATACTAAACTACCCGATATCTTGTTTCTGGATTTGAACATGCCTAAAAAAACAGGTAAAGAATGTCTGATCGAAATTAAAAAAACAGAACATCTTAAAAATATTATTATCGCCATTTATTCGACTTCATCATCAGAAGAAGATATTGAGGATACTTTTATTCAGGGAGCGAATATTTATATCAAAAAGCCAAGCGATTTTAATACGCTTAAAAAAATAATTAATGAAGTCGTTACAGTAAACTGGCACTATCATACCTCTGGGTTAAACCGTGATAATTTCCTGCTTCGATTAAAATAATAGCTTACCAATGAAATGGATACCAAATTTTAATTCTTCAAACTCATTGAGAGTTATTTTTGTAATCGCGGTTTTCATTCTGTTATTTCTTTCTTCTATTGCTTACAAGCACAATCGGGATTTAGACGAATCCAGTAAAGTGGTAATGCATACGTACGAAATAAACATTCAATTAGAGCGATTAATGTCGGCGATTAAGGATGCTGAAACGGGGCAGCGTGGTTATATCATTACACGAAATGCCCGATTTCTGACGCCTTATATTTATTCGCGTGATAAAGTAAACACTTCATTTATCACCCTGAAAAAACTGACTGCTGACAATCCAAAACAGCAAAAAAACCTGGAAAAATTATTCAAGCTAATTATTCAGCGTTTTGTCTCTTTTGAAAATTGTCTCAAATACAGCGATCCCAAAACATATGATAAACGAAAACTCGACAATCATATGTTTGGTGGTCGAATCCTGATGGAAAACATTCGTTTTCAGGTGGACGAAATGAATGATATAGAGAAAAATTACCTGGCAAAAAGACTTAAAATTTATGCTGCCGAAATTTCTTTAAGTCCCGTATTTTCTATTTCATTATTTCTTGTTGCCTTACTTTTTATTTTATTGGCCTACAGACAAATTAGCCGTGATTTTGAACGCCTGAAAATCTACAATAAAAAACTTTTGATTTCTAGCGGTCTGATGGCTGAATCTGAAAGTATTGGTAAATTCAGTACCTGGCAATGGGATTTAGATTCTAATAAAATCGATTATTCAGACAATCAATACCGTTTACTGGGTTTTGAACCTAATGCTTTTGTGCCCGTAAAAGAAACCTTCCTCGAATTTGTACATCCTGATGACAAAGACAAAGTGGCAAAATCAATGGAAAACATTGTAGAGAAAAAACAACTGCCATTTGTTTACTACAAAATCACGCGTCCTGATTATGAAATACGTTATTTTAAATCGACCGGAAAACTTTTGACAGATCAGCAAGGAAGCAAAATTCTGTTGGGAATCAATTTTGATATTACTGACGAGCATTTACTGAATATCGAACTTCAGGAACGCAACAGAGAACTGGAGAAAAGCAATAAAGAACTGGCATCATTTAATCATGTGGCAAGTCACGATTTGCAGGAACCTCTTAGAAAAATACAAACTTTTGTATCCCGAATTTCTGAAGCTGACAAAGCCGTTTTATCTGAAAGTGCCAAAGCATATATTTCTAAAATAGAAGTTTCAGCCAAAAGAATGCGCGTTTTAATAGACGACTTACTGTTATTTTCGAGAACGAATACAACCAAAAAAGAGTTTATCAAATTAAGCCTGAACGAACTGCTTGAGAATGCAGAATCTGAACTGGCGGAAATTATAGAAGAAAAGAAAGCCGTTATTACTGTCTCAAAATTGCCTAAGTTAGCGGTAATTCCGTATCAGATAGAACAGCTTTTCATAAACTTAATCGGAAATTCATTAAAATACAGTCAGCCGGATAGCACACCTGAAATCAAGATTGAAAGCGAAAAAGTAAACTCAGCAGATTACCCTGATTTATTAGAGCCAAATGTAAAGAAATTCCATAAAATTACCTTTACCGATAACGGAATGGGATTTGACCCGCAGTTTAAGGAAACCATATTTGTTTTATTCCAGCGTTTGCATTCAAAAACAGATTATCCGGGAACCGGAATTGGCCTGGCGATCTGCAAAAAAATTGTCGACAATCACAAAGGTCATATTATAGCAGACAGCACACCAAATAAAGGTTCTGTTTTTACTGTTTTTCTACCGGAATAAGAGTTTTCGATTTACAGTCATGGTCACCGTTTTTAGCAAACCTAAAAAATAGTTTTTAGTGCCGTCGCAGTTTGATTTAAAAACGAATCCTGGCACATAAATCAACACTCAAAACTCAGAATAAAAAAACCAATCATATTAAGAAAATCAATTTCATAACATTTCACAAATACAAAAGAAACCATCGGCATTGCTGATGGTTTCTCTTTTTTATTTCACAAACCGTCCTTAAATAAACAGCTGAAAAACAAAGAAATAATCCCGTAAACAAACGTATTATGGGAATTATATAAACATTCTTTTTTATGCTGTAAAGCAAAACGCTTGTTTCGTTAGCATCTTTGTAATGTAATACTTTATGAAGTAATAATGAAAGCAGCGCCCCAATTGAAAGCGATATTTTTTAGATTTTTTTTATTGATAATTATAGCTTGTATTTCATCCTGCAAGAAAACGAATCCGATAGAAAATTCATTAAAAAATGAAGCTTTTTTAAAAACAGAAAAAGAAGAAATTGAAGCTTTCTTTTTTATTGCAACGGCAAATGTGAGTAAATCAATTATTTCTAAAAGTCAAATTGCACAACAAAAAAGTTCAGATTTTGCGATACAGGAATTAAGCAGAAAGACAGAAATCGAACAGACAGAATTGTTACAGGAAGTATCAAAATTAGCCAATAAAAAGCTCGTTATTATTACTGAAATCAATGCGACACACAAAAGAGATTTATACGATCTGATTGATGCAGGAATGATAAGTTTTAATAAAGTTTATTTGACATCTATGGCTGAATCCTTAAAAGAACAAATCAATCTGTTTGAATCTATTTCGAAAGAAACAAACGATAAAGAAATATTAAAACTTGTATTGCACCATTTACCTGAACAATACCAGATCTTACGCGAAATGCAAAGGATCAACAACGAGATTATTTAAATGCCTTTTATCTATTATTAACTAAATTATTTTTTAACTATGAAAATGCAATCAAATTTTTTATGCGCCTTAACACTTTTTTTAACAGCTTCATTTGGAATGCTACACGCTCAGGACAATAATGTAAACACAGAGTTTGGTGTAAAGGGAGGATTCAACATGTCTAACCTGTACGGTAGCGGAGATGATGTAGACGACAATAATGTATTATACGGATTTAACGCAGGGGTTTATGCAACTTTACCTATTTCAGATTTCATAGCTATTCAGCCAGAGATTTTGTTTACAACAAAGGGTGCTGAATTTGAATACAACAATGCTTTTGCATCAGGAAACACAAAATTTAAATTGAACTATATTGAAGTTCCTTTATTAGTAAGAGTAAATGTTACTAAAAACTTTAATATTCATGCCGGTGGTTATGCGTCTTACCTAGTAAGTTCTAAAGTAACTGGTAACGGAACTTTTGATTTTGACCAGGATATTGACAGAGACGATCTAAACAAATTTGACGCTGGTATAGCTGCAGGTGTTGGTGTAGACTTTGACCCAATAAGTATTGGTGTACGTTACAACTATGGATTAACAACCGTTGGAAAAGAAAGAACTGTAGGCGGAACAACAATTACAATTCCGGACGCTAAAAACAGCAACCTGACTGTATACTTATCTTATAAGTTAAACTAGGAAAAAAACGAATTTATTAACCCCTTAATATAAAAACCATGTCAAATTTATTATATACAATCGCGGTAATTCTGGTTATTCTTTGGGCTCTTGGGTTCTTTGTTTATAGCCTTGGAAGTATCATCCATATATTACTGGTAATTGCAATCATTGCAATACTATTCAGACTGATCAAAGGTCGTGAAGTTTAAAAACAACAACATTATAAAAAATTATTTTAATCACTAAATCAAATATTATGAAAACGAGTAACACAATTTTAGGAATTTTAGGAGCTGCAGCTGCAGGAGCATTTTTAGGTGTATTATTTGCACCGGACAAAGGGTCAAACACAAGAAAAAAAATCAAAGATAAATCGAAAGATTACGGAGATAAAGCAAAATCAAAATTTGATGATATTGTAAGTACTATCTCTTCAAACGGTAAAGAAATCATCGAAGAGGGAAAAGCAAAATTCAACCAGGCAAAAGAAGACTTCAACACTATTAAAGATGAAGCAAAAAATGTAAAAACGAACTAATAGAAAGTGAATTTTTTAAACCATAAATACCCTATATCATGGAATCAGATGCAACAACAAACGAGAACTTAAATCTTTATGAAAAAGCAGAAAACTATACCAAAACAAGCTTAGAATTAATTAAGCTTAAAACGGTATCAGCCGCAGCCGATGTCTTATCAACATTAACATCAAGAATAGCAGTTGGAGCTGTTGTTGCATTTTTTACCCTGTTCCTGAATATAGGTATTAGTTTATGGCTTGGAAAACTACTTGGAGAGTATTATTACGGTTTTTTTGCCGTGGCATTATTTTATCTGATTGTGGCCATTGTCATGCACAAAGCGCAGCACAAGCTTATAAAAACGCCTATCGGGAACATGATTGTTTCCAGTATTTTAAAAGAAACTAAAAAAGAGAGTAAAGCTGATTTAAATTAATCGAAAAACTAAAAAAGACTGTTATGGAAACTATTTATACACTTGATTCATTAGATCAGAAGATACAATTATTAGAAGATCGACAGGACGCCGAATGGTGCGCCATTAAAGATGAAATCGATGAAATTAAGCACAATTTAAAACCTCTTAACCTCATCAGGAACACAGTTGAAGAAATCAACGAAACAGTAGGTTTCAAAAGCAATCTGGCACAATCTGCCATCAGCATCGGGATTGGTTATCTGGCAAAGAGATTTGTCGTGGGAAAAAGCACCTCGATGTTCAAAGGTATGTTTGGATCACTGTTGCAGCTGGTCGTAACTAATTTAGTTTCTAAACCACATCATGACTCCCCTAGCGAGGAATCAGCACAAAAAGAATAATCACAAAAAGAAGAATCAAAGAGTAATTGTCTAACTAAAATTTATGTATTATGGAAAAGTTAAGCGAAATAGTATTAAAAAATGGTGTGTACATGTACTCAAATCTATATAAATGTTTTGAATATACGAGAGTATTTCTAGGTATCTAACTTGCTTTATACGTTTTATAAACAAACGGTTAAAGAGTTAATATCCTTCACTATATTTTAAAGGTTCAAAGGAGCTACGTTACAAAGGTGCAAAGGTCTTCCTTGCAGGCTTAAAATAAGGCTTAATTATGAACCAAGAAAGAGACTATTTCAAATATGAAAATAGTCTCTTTTTATTTTAAGAAAAAATAAAAAATGGTCTTACCCATTCATTCCCATTCAAACATAGCCCAAGGTTTTTAATTTTGGGAGATCGTGATATTGTAATTGTAACTATATTATCATCTTCATATATTGCGTTCCAACGATTTAAACTATTGAATATGTCTTTATTATGTAACTGATACTATCTCACAAAAAAAACAGCCTGTTTCACACAAGTGAAACAGGCTGTTTTTATAATTAGAGAACCTCGATAAGAAACCTTTGTTTCTTTGAGCCTCTGAACCTTTGAACCTTTCTTTAGAAAACTTCCGAAGCTTCTTTCAGTTTCTCCATATTGTTTACCAATTGTAACTCGGCAACAATTTTCTGAATGTCACCATTCATGATATTTCCTAAATCGTATAAAGTCAAACCAACTCTGTGATCTGTTACACGACCTTGTGCGTAGTTGTACGTACGAATCTTAGCAGATCTGTCACCAGAACTCACCTGAGAAGTACGTTTTGTAGCATCTTCAGCTTCTTTCTTCGCCAATTCTTGTTCGTACAAACGAGAACGTAAAACGTTCAACGCCTTATCTTTGTTTTTATGCTGTGATTTCTGATCCTGACATTGCGCCACCAATCCCGTAGGAATGTGCGTTAAACGTACCGCAGATTTCGTTGTATTTACAGATTGTCCTCCAGGTCCAGATGAACAGAAGAAATCCACACGAACATCGTTCATATCGATCTGTACATCAAATTCCTCTGCTTCCGGCAAAACCATTACTGTAGCTGCCGATGTGTGCACACGACCTTGCGTTTCAGTCTGAGGAACACGTTGTACACGATGAACACCAGCTTCAAACTTCAAAGTTCCGTAAACATCTTCTCCCGAAACCTCAAAAATAACCTCTTTGAAACCTCCAGATGTTCCTTCGTTCATATCTACTACCGAAGTTCTCCAACCTTGATTTTCACAATACTTCGTATACATTCTAAATAAATCTCCTGCAAAAATACTCGCTTCATCCCCACCCGTTCCGGCACGAATCTCGACCATCACGTTTTTAGCATCTTCAGGATCTTTAGGGATCAACATAAACTTGATTTCTTCTTCAAGTTCAGGCAATCTTTCTTTTGCTTCATCAAGTTGCATTTTGGCCATTTCGGTCATATCTGCATCACTTCCGTCAGCAATAATTTCGTTTGCCTCATCTATATTAGCCATCAAAAGCACATATTCATCACGCTTTTCAGCCAATGCTTTCAGGTTTTTGTACTCTTGATTCAATTGCACATAACGTTTCTGATCAGAAATAACATCCGGCTGGATAATTAAGTCTGAAATCTCGTCGAAACGTTGTTTTACTATTTGAAGTCTATCTAACATTTTCTAATTCCTTTTATTGGAGTGCAAATTTACGAAATTTTTGTTGAAAATTCTAGTATTGATTTTTTGTGTTTTTTGAAGGGGAAATTTAGTTTGATTATAGTGGTTTTTAGGAGCTGTTTCCTGCTATCCGTTCCAATCTTTTGTGCCGAACACCGACACAAAAGGATTTCCTCTTCTATC
>NZ_MUGR01000012.1:0-36225 GCF_002217195.1 Flavobacterium aquidurense
ACTCAATTGTGCATGTGAACTTGAACAGACAAACATTAAAAATAAAAATATTGAAGTAACAGATTTCATTGTCTTTAAATTTTATAATTGTTTTTCAACTGATTTTGGAAACATTCAGATTTTACAAATCTATAAAAATCAACTCATATTTGTTTTTTTCACTTCTTAACTTTTTTCAAAAAGTATAAAAAACAGAGCAATTAAATCGTTAAAAGAACCAATCGCAACAATTATAAAAAAGAAAAAAAACAGATTAAACCTTCCTGCCAATCTGAAAAACAGCAATTTAAGATCCTGTTAAAAATTACTGGAATATTCAGTCAAATTACAGATTATGTTATCATTAAAAATAATCTCAAACCACTTTTTGAAAGACAGGAAGGTATTAAGTTGTCGCTTTTAAAAACCATTTCATCGCGGATTTTAATAAAATTTCAATATTATTTCTATTTTTGTATTTTACCCCCCAAAGAATGAGTAATCCCGAAAATATCTTACCTGCTAATGAGTCAGAACGTCTGGCAGCATTAAAACGCTACAACATACTTGACACACTTCCTGAACATGCTTTTGATGACGCGACAAAACTTGTTGCTTATATCTGTGATGTTCCTATTGCACATATATCCTTTATAGATGAGACAAGGCAGTGGTTTAAATCTGAAATTGGAATCGGAGCGACTGAAGTGCCTCGTGAAATTACTTTCTGCCGCTATACAATTTTAGATTCTAAAATGGTTGAAATTAGCGATACCTATTTAAACGAACGCTTCAAAGACGACCCAAATGTTGTTGGCGGACTCAAGGTCAGATTCTATGCCGGGATTCCTCTTACTACGCCCGACGGCTACAATATTGGGACTATTTGTGCTATTGACCATGTTTCTAAAGAGCTAAATAAAAGTCAGATCAATGTGCTTTCGATTGTGGCAAAACATGTTATCAATCAATTGGAATTAAGAACAAAAAATCTTGAACTGGCTGCCCAGAAAAAAATTGTGCAGCGCGCCGTATTAGCAAAAGATAATTTTTTAGCGAATATGAGTCATGAAATCAGAACGCCTCTTAATGCAATAATGGGCTTTACAGATCTTCTCGCGCAGACAAATCTCGATGCTGTTCAGCGGGATTGCGTTGACAGCATGCAAATTGCACAGGAAAACCTGCTTTTGATCGTTAATGATATTCTTGACCTTTCGAAAATCGAATCGGGAAATTTAACTATTGATGCACAGCCGTTCCATTTAAAAAACACACTCAAACATATTTATGATTTACTAAAGGTAAAAGTGCCTGAAGCGGTTGAATTTAATCTCTTTCTGGATGCCGAAATGCCTGAAATCGTGATTGGCGATCAGGGAAGACTGAATCAAATACTGGTGAATCTGATTGGGAATGCCCTTAAATTTACCGAAGAAGGTGAAGTAACGGTTTCTGTAAAAAATATGCAGGAAACAGCCGATAATTATTCCCTTAAATTCACCATAAAAGATACGGGCATAGGAATTCCGGAGAAAAAACTTGAACATATTTTTGAACGATTTACGCAGGCAGAAGAAAGTACTACCAGAAGATTTGGAGGCACAGGTCTTGGTCTTAATATTGTAAAGCAATTAATTGAATTGCAAAATGGTGAAATTCACGTAAAAAGCAAACAAGGACGCGGTTCTGAATTTTTCTTTGTGCTTACTTATAAAAAAGCGGATTATGTTGAAACGGTGCAGCTGCCGTTATCAGACTATAATCTGGGAAAACTAAAAATACTGCTTTGCGAAGACAATTTTCTAAATCAGAAACTGGTAAAAAACGTTATTCACAAATTTGGTTTTGAATTGGATATTGCGGAGAATGGCGAAATAGGAATCGACCTTTTATCAAAAAACAACTATGATCTGATCCTGATGGATCTTCAGATGCCTGTTAAGGATGGTTACCAAACGACGCAGCACATCAGGAATAAAATGAATCTTAACATTCCTATTATTGCCATGACAGCGCACTCTCTTGTTGGGGAACAGGAACGCTGCTATAATGAAGGGATGAATGCTTATGTACCAAAACCTTTTAAGCAGGAAGCGCTTTTAGAAGCTATAAAACTGGCTGTAAGCAAAAATACTTCGAGTGTATTAAAAAGGAAAATTGATCTTTCTTTTTTAGAAGAGGTTTCCTTTGGCGATCTGGGTTTTAGACAAGATATGATCGATCTTTTTTTAGAAAAAATTCCTCATGAAATAACACTATTGGGAGAAGCAATTCATAAAAATGATATTGATACTGTCAGAAGGCTTTCGCATAACATGAAATCCAGCCTTGATATCTTCATGCTAAAGGATCTTAGCAATTATGTTTCTATTATCGAAAAAGAAGCGATCCTTGGTCAATTTAGTGCTGAAACTCTGGATCGAATAGCTATTTTGCATCATGAGATTGTTGAAGTTATTTCGGTTTTAAAAGAGCTTCGCTAAAAAGGATATGACCTGAAAGAATTGATTATCTGCTATATTTTATAAGTTTATTTCATCAGGTTCATTAAATTGTCTTCTGAGAAAGAAATAATAGTATCTTTATTAAAACCGGAAAAATCTAATTTTTAAACCTTTACTATTATAGCTTTCCAAAAGTAAAGAAAGAAAATCGCTCATTCCCTATACATTCGCATAGCAGAAATTGCTCATAGCATTACAGCTGTGCAATTTATATTGATAAAGTACAAGCCCATAATTATGTTGATTTTATTACCAAAGATGTATTAAAAAAAATCACTCCCCTATTTATGAATATGAAAATTACATTATTCGAAAAACAGGAAAGGCTAATAGCACAACGTTTTCCATTTGTTGTGATGGTACTAAAAGGTTTAGGGCAAATCATGCTTCAGGAAAACGCTTATACGGGTTTCTTTTTTCTGGCTGGTATTTGTTATGGTTCTTTTACAATGGGTTTTGCTGCTCTGGTAGCTGCAGTATGTGGTACCATTACCGCTAAAATTTTACGATATAATCAAACCGAAATTGCAAAAGGAATTTATGGATTTAGTGCGGCTTTAGTGGGCGTTGCACTTACTTTTTATTTTGATGCTGTTTGGGTTACGGGACTGGCTGTCATAATTGGCGCCGCATTGGCAGCTACCATACAACATTGGTTTATTGTCAAAAAAATACCTGTATTTACATTGCCTTTTATTATCGTTACCTGGTTTTTTCTTTATCTTTTTAAATATATATATCCGGTCGCATCACCTGCATCTTTAGATACCATTACAGCAGTTTCCCAGGATCTTGCATTTGCTTTTAAAGGTTTTGGACAAGTTATTTTTCAGGGAAGTCTTTTTGCGGGTATTGCATTCTTTATAGGAATATTTATTTCTTCGCCTGTACAGGCACTTTCTGCCTTGGTTGCTTCACTCGTAGCAGGAGTTTTATCTGCTTTATACAATGCTCCTCCGGAAGGAATTATGGCAGGTTTATTTAGTTATAATGCTGTACTTTGCGCTATAGTTTTCGCGGGTAACAAAGAAAGCGGTATCTGGATGTTTATTGCAGTTGCTTTGTCTATTATTGTTCAGTTTGTTATGAATACCTATGAACTTACCCCACTGACCTTTCCTTTTGTTGCTGGAACTTGTATCGTTCTGGCCTTGCAAAATTTCATTACTAAATGGCGTGTTAAAAGTTAGCATTGGTAAATGCCCTTACCGTAGTTAAATTTGAGATACATTCTGTTCAGGAGTAAAAATCATTGCAGTACACAAACAGTTTTTTCTTTCTTTACTCATTAATATGGGACAATTGATACAGGATTTGCAGTTTTCCCAGAAAACATCATCAGTAGTTAACTCTGAATATGTCACTGGCTCAAAACCCAATTCGTGGTTCATTTTCATTACTGCCAGCCCGGTGGTCAGGCTGAATATCTTTGCATCAGGATATTTTTGACGGCTCAATTCAAAAATTCTTCTTTTAATTCTTTTTGCAAGACCGGTATGTCTGAATTGAGGCGCTACGATCAAACCAGAATTAGACACATACTGACCATTATCCCAGGAAGAAATAAAAGAAAATCCGGCCCATTGACCGTCTGTAGCAAAAGCAATGATGGCTTCTCCCTTTTTAATTTTTTCTGCAAGCATTTCCGGAGAACGCCCGGAAATACCGGTTCCGCGTGCCAAAGCAGAGGCTAATGTTACATTGCAAATTTCTTTTACCCAAAGAATATGGTTCTCATTTGTGACCCCGATCGTAAAATCCGGCCGCTCTTCAGGCATTTGTTTGTTGATTGGTAAAGTTGTTTTAGTTGAAAATGGCTCAGACAATAAAAAATCTTTGCCTGCAAAATCTATAGTGCGTTGTTGGGTTTTCATATTTGATTTAGTGTATTTCTTATTTTATTATTACTGTTTAATCTTTAATTGATTAGAAATACAAAATCCTGTAAGCAAATTACAGACCAGCCACTTGCACTACAATAACAATATCACCTTAACACTTGTATATAAACAACTTACTATAAAAAGAGCTCTTTACCGGCATTCATGAGTACTATCAAAATGATACGATTTTATCATTTTGATGTTATGTGAATACACTATTAAAAACGGATTTACTTTACCAATAAAAAAATCCATCACCTATTGAAGCACAATAGAAATGATGGATTCTTTAAAATAAATAATAATAATAATAATGCTTATTCTACTCCGCCGCCTAAAGCACGATATAGATTTATGGCTGCATTTAGTTTTTCCAGTTTTATGGTTACCACATCCAGATCATTTTGCAAAGCACCATTTTGTGCTACAATAACATCCAGATAAGTCACCATTCCGCTTTTATAAAGCAAGTTAGCATCACTTGTTGCTTTATCTAACGAAACTGCTTTTTCTGTAGCAAGTCCGATACGTTCGTCAGCATTTTTTAATCTTGACATGGCATCTGAAACTTCTCCCACAGCTACAATAAAAGATTGTTTGAACTGAACAACAGCTTTTTCCTGTTCTAAAACTGCAATTTCATAAGCAGTTCTTAAAGCACGTTTCTTAAAGATAGGCTGGGCCAGATTTGCGGCTATCGTTTTGGTTACTGAACCCGGAAAATTAAACCAGGTATCAAACTCAAAAGAATTCACTCCAATTGACGGACTCAAACTTAGTGTTGGATACATCGTTGCTTTTGCAAGACCTGTTTTAGCATTGGCAGACATAACGGCGTATTCGGCGGCCTTGACATCTGGTCTTCGGCTTAAAAGTGATACGGGAATTCCTGATGGCAAAGCAACAGCAAATTCTGCTACATCAAGATTTCCGGTTCGTGCAATACTATTAGGATATTCACCACACAAAATTTGCAGTGCATTTTCCTGTACCGCTATATTTGCCTTTGCTAAAGGAACCAACAATTCCGCTGTTTTCTTTTGGGCTTCAGTCTGATAAAGTGCCAATGAACTTATCAGGCCTGAATTGTACTGCAATTGCATCATACCCAGAGAATTATTACTCAGATCAATATTTTTTCGGGCAATTTTAAGCTGCTCGTCTAATCCTAAAAGGTTATAATAAGACTGGGCAACCTGAACTATGATTCTGGTTTTCAGAGCAGACAGATTTTCTTTTTGTGCAAAATAACCTGCTTTTGCGTCTCTTTTTTGCATCGCCGCTTTTCCCCATATATCAGCTTCCCATGATAAACGAAGATTGGCGCTATAATCGTCCATATAATCTTTACCAATAAATTGTGCGCTCAACGAACCGTTAAGCGAGTTTTTAGACTGATAACTACGGCTCGCTCCGGCATCAAAATCAAGGGTTGGCAGCAAAGATAATTTTGCCTGTTTGTAAGTAAGATCAAGCTGCTCCATACTTTTCATGGCGATCAGCACCTCGTTATTTTTAACGAGGGCTTTTTCGATCAAATCCACCAGTAACGGATCTTTATAATAACTTTTCCAGGGATGCAAAACCGTATCTCCGGTTACTGTGACTTCTTCACGATAGTGGTCAGGTGCTTTTAAATCTGTGCGAGCATATTCTTTCCCTACCACACATGATGTCAGCAAAACACCTGTAAATAAAGAAACTCCAATTTTAAATAGTACTCTCATTCTTATTCTTTTATAGGTTGAATTACAATCTTTTTACCGGATACTTTTTCTTGTAAATATTGGAAGAGGATAAAAAGTAACGGAATTACAAAAACTCCCAAAACCACTCCGCTAAACATTCCTATAGCAGCACTTACACTGATAGACCTGTTTCCAACTGCGGTACCTCCAGAGGCAAACATCAGCGGAATCATACCTACAATAAAAGCCAGGGATGTCATGATAATAGGCCTTAATCTCGACCTTGCCCCTTCTATCGCTGCTTCGGCTATAGACAAGCCTGCGTAACGTCTCTGAAGGGCAAATTCAACAATAAGAATCGCATTTTTGGCCAAAAGCCCGACCAGCATGATTAATCCCACCTGCACATAAATATTATTATCAAGTCCTACTGCTTTTACTCCTGCAAAAGCACCCAGAATTCCTGTTGGAATCGAAAGCAATACGGCAAGCGGCAATAAGTAACTTTCGTATTGGGCGGCCAGTAAAAAGAAAACAAACAACAGACACAATCCAAAAATGGCAATGGTTTGGTTTCCTCCGGCTTTTTCCTCAAGGCTCAATCCTGTCCATTCGTAACTGTAATCAGATGGTAATTTATCGAGAACCGTTTCAAGATTACCCATAATTTGTCCGTTACTGAATCCCGGTAATGCCACAGCTGTAATATTCACCGAATTATAAAGGTTATAACGGTTTACCGATTCCGGGCCGTAAACTTTACGCAATTTTACAAGCGATTTTACAGGCACCATTTCCATTTTCGCATTTCGAACAAATATTTCGTTGAACGCTTCCTGATCTGTTCTAAAAACACCGTCGGCTTTGACATTTACTCTGTAGAATTTTCCAAATCTTGAAAAATCTGCCGATTGATCTCCGGCAAAATAAGTCTGGATATTTCCTAACATTTCACGAATATTAACGCCCATTTGACTTGCCTTTTCTTCATCAACTTCAAGTTCAAGCTGCGGATAATCTGCCCTGAAAGTAGTATACGCATATTGTACTCCGGGTTGTTGCATGATCTGCCCAATTACTTTATCAGCCATTGCTTTTAAGGTAGCGGGATCACGTGCTGTTCTGTCCTGAAGTACTATCTCAGCACCACTGGTTACACCAAATCCTTCTACAGGCGGCATTCTTAACACCATTATCTGACCTTCTTTTATGACAGACAATTTGCCGTTGACCATATTCATAATTTCTTCGATGTCTTTAACTGCTCCTCTGTCTTTTTTAGGTTTTAGTTTTATAAATCCTAATCCGTAAGCAGTACTGGCACTATTACTCAAAATATTAAAACCTGTAATACTGGTATTGACATCAATCGCTTCAATAGTTTCAAGTTCTTTTTCCATTCTTTGAACCACTTCTGTAGTACGATCTAAAGCTGTACCCGGAGGCATTGATAAACTATAAAGCATAAAACCATCATCTTCCATTGGTACAAAACTTTTTGGAGTGCCCATCATCATCACAATAGCGATGGCGCTTATTCCCAAAACTAATCCTCCAGCAAGCCATTTTCTGCCTATAAGAAAACGAACTCCTTTGATATATTTACCCGTTAGGTTGTTGAAACCTGAATTGAATCCGACAAAAAAGCGTTCTTTAAATCCGTTTTTATGCTCCTCTCCTTCGTGTTTGCCGTTATGGCTGTTTTTTAATAAAAGGGCACATAAGGCCGGAGTAAGCGTTAATGCATTTACGGCCGAAATAATAATGGCAATTGCCAGTGTATAAGCAAATTGCTTGTAGAAAATCCCTGATGATCCGGTCATGAAACCAATTGGGATAAATACTGCCGACATGACCAGGGTGATCGAAACAACGGCTCCTGTAATCTCTGCCATTGCACTATGTGTCGCTTCTTTGGCAGAAAGGCTGGAATCTTCTTCCATTTTACTGTGAACGGCTTCGACCACTACAATCGCATCATCGACAACAATACCAATGGCCAGAACCAAAGCAAAAAGCGTCAGAATGTTGATGGTAAAACCAAATACCAACAGGAAGAAAAAGGTTCCTACAATCGCTACCGGAACCGCAATGGCCGGAATAATAGTAGAACGAATGTCCTGAAGGAATATAAAAACTACTATAAAAACCAAAATAAAAGCTTCTAACAAGGTAGATTTGACCTGACCTGTAGCTTCATCCAGTCTTTCTTTGGTACTCATTACATTCACATACTTAATACCGGGAGGAAAAGATTTTGATAATCTTTCGACTTCCTTATTGATTCCGATCTCGATATCATTGGCATTTGAGCCTGATGTTTGTAAGATCGCCATTGTAACGGCATTTTTAGAGTTCGATTTGTTGTCACCACTGTAAGAGATTGAACCAAATTCTACACGCGCTACATCTTTAAGCCTTAGGATATTATTGCCATCCGTTTTAACGACAATGTTTTCATATTGCTCGGGTTTGTTTTTCTTTCCTTTATATCGGATAACGTATTCTAAAGCTGCTTTTGATTCTTCTCCCAGTTTTCCCGGAGCTGATTCTAAACTTTGATCTGCAATGGCACGGGTAACATCTGAAGGTACTAAACCTGCATTGGCCATTTTTCGCGGGTCAAGCCAAACGCGCATGGCATAATCTTTCTGTCCAAAAATTTGTACTTGTCCCACACCCGGAACACGTTTTATTTGCGGCACCAGATTGATGTTGGCATAATTCTGAAGGAACAGCTCATCGTATTTTTTATTATCGTCTGTATAAAGGTTGAAAATAACAATCATACTATTTTGCTGCTTTGAGGTGGTAAGTCCCATTCTGATTACTTCCTGCGGCAATTTTGGCGTTGCCTGCTGTACTCTGTTTTGTACGTTTACAGCAGCCTGATCAGGATCAACACCTTGTTTAAAAATGACGCTGATCGAAAAAGATCCGTCATTACTGGCAGTAGATTTGATGTACTGCATGTTCTCTACCCCGTTAATTTGTTCTTCAAGCGGTGTTACCACAGAACGTATAACGGTTTCACTATTTCCTCCGGGATACGAACCGCTTACCATTACGGTTGGCGGCGAAATATCAGGAAACCTGGTTACCGATAATCTTGTAAGACCTATGATACCTAATATCACCAATACAATGGAGATAACTGTAGCCAATACAGGCCTGTCTATTATTTTCTTTAACATGGAAAATGTTATTTATATTAAAAACAAAAATTTATTTGTTGCTTTGCGGTTTCGCCGCTGCTTTTGGCACTACTTCGACACCATCATAAAGTAAATCGATACCGTTTAATGCAATCTTATCACCCGGTTTTATACCGCTTTTTACAAAATAATCTGTACCTGCACTGCCGGCAATTTCAATAGGAACCATCCCTATTTTGTTGCCTTGTTTTAGAACATAAACAAAGAATTTATCCTGAATATCTTTTACACTGGCCATTGGAACTGTAATTACCGAAGTCAAATTGCTGTTAAGCACTACGCGGGCAGAACCTCCTGAACGTAACTGCTTTTTCGGGTTGGAGAAAACGGCTTTTAAAGCAATACTTCCTGTCGTACGGTCGATATTACCACTGGCTACTTCCAGTTTTCCTTTATGCTCATATACACTGCCATCAGCCAGAATTAAACTAACGGTTTGATTTGATTTTGCATCTTTAGAAAATTCAAGATAATCTGCTTCGCTTAAAGAGAAATAAACAAAAACGGTATTGATCTCAGAAAGAATCGTTAGCGGAACAGCATCCGTTGGCGTAACCAGATTACCAACACGATTAGGAATCCTGCTGATATAACCGCTTACAGGCGCTTTTATCAAGGAGAAATCAGCATTAAGCTGTGAGGATCCCAATGCGGCTTTTGCCTGCGCTGCCTGTGCAGATGCGGCTTCATAATTGGCCTGTGCTGTTTTTAACTGCATGTCTGAATATACTTTTGCCTCAACAAGCGGTTTGATTTTTTCAATCTCCAATTTGGCATTTGCAAGATTGGCCAAAGCATTTTTGTAAGCTGCATGGCTATTGTTTACCTGCTCTTTAAAAACATCTGCCTTGATTTTAAACAACGATTGGCCTTTGTTTACATAATCACCTTCTTTTACATAAATAGCTTCAAGATATCCTGACACCTGAGGTTTTATGTCAACGTTTACGGTACCTTCAATAATGCCCGGATATTTTTTTTCTACTTCACCCGTAATGGTCTGGGCCTGAAAAAAATCTACTTCCGGTTTTGGTGGTGCAAAACCCTCAGCACCCGGTCCGCCTTTGCCACATGAAGAAAAACTAATGATAATCAATAAAACTACCATGTTGCTGAGTGTTTTATTATTCTGGAAAAACTGTTTTGTCATTTTATTTCATTTTAATGAATACATCGAATTTGAGGGCAAAATAACAACCCAAAAGTGCTTTTAATCTGTGGAAGTTTACCCAAACGTATTATTTTGAGACTGAAACGAACAATAGCACAACTGAGAAAAACAGTGCCGTTACGTCGCTTTGAGAAGTAGTATTCTATTTTTTAGCCGTTGGATTTGTAGATAACCACAGCTTTCTTTTTGCCTCGCAAAACAGTTGTTTCGATGGTGGTAAAATCATCTTGTTCAGCAATTGTTAATTGCTCAAAAAAGGATTGCGTAATCAGGAGATTTTCATCACAATCACTGCACAAGTCTCGAACGCGGGCTGTTGTACTTAAAACATCTCCATGATAGGCAATTTCCGTTTTTATTTGTCCTATTTCGGCAACAGTTACAAGACCCTCATTAAGGACTGCCTTAAACCTTGGTACTAAACCAAATTGATTCTGATAAAAATCTTTTTTTTGTAATAAACGAACAGCAAAAACCTCAGAGAGTTCGATACATTGCTGTCTTTTAAATCCTTGTTTTACTTTCCAGGTAAGGATTACCCCATCACCGGCATACTGATAAACTTCTGCATTATATCCAAGAAGTATCTCGGATAAATCTGCAAAACATTCCTGTAATAATTGACTGTAATGATGATGTTTAACTTCAGCACTTGTTCTCGAAGGATACATGTCGAGGAACATAAAAATCCTATACTCTACTACTGGTGTCATATAATTACCGTGCAGCAGACTTTTACAGTAATTGCTGCCTAACCTTTGACGAAAAGCCAGCAATAATGTAATAAAAAGGTGAACGATCAGGCAATAAATGGTAAAGCAGGTCAGCCACTTTGCATTAAACCGCAGTGCAATTAAATTATTGATTCTAATGTAGTTCACTTTACTAAGTTCAAGAACAATTATAAACCCAATATAGCAGACCATTATAAACAGAAGACTTTGCAGTAAACTCGCAACCAGAATACCATAATTATGAAAAAAACGAGGATAAACATATTCCTTCAAAAGAAAAAAAACAATCCCCATAAATATTCCTATTGATAACGCTCTGGTAAGTTCTGATATAAAAAAATCAGTTGTACTGAACCCCTGATTTAAAAAATAAGAATCATCGATTATGCTATAGCTGATAAAGACATAGAAAAAGAAAGCAGCCACCCAAAGCGCAATAAATTGCAGGCAGTCTTTAAATTTTAAAAATGTCTTAAAGGAATATGTCATATAATTTTGAGCTATCCGGCCTTAAAATAAAATGAGGTCAGAAATGATATTGCAACAAAATTAAAACGAGAGTCAACGCAAATACAGGGAAGTCTTACCCAAACAGCGATTAACCGAACCCAATAGTAGGTTAGGTCTTCTAAAATGAATTTCTTAACAAGATTTTAACGATCCATCCATTGTTTAAAAAACGGGGCTTTTTCTCTGCTTATGATAACCTCGCGCTCCGGATCTGCCCTCAGTTGAATTTTGAGTTTGGCATTAAAATAATTCGCAATTGATTTGATGCTTTCGGCACGAATAAAAAATTGCCTGTTGGCACGAAAAAAAACATCGGGATCCAGTTCTTCTTCGAGTTCTTCCATGGTTTGGGGAATTGGAATTATCGTTTCGTTTTTTAGAAAAAGGTGCGAAGTTTTAAATTCTGAATACACAAAATCAATATCGGCAACATCAACACTTTTATAACCATCACGATAGGTCACTAAAAAACGCAATCTGAAAGAAGGTTTATTCATGAATCCTTTTAAGATTCCGGCAATATCATCGGTATTATTTTTAGCTTTTGATAAAGACTTAAACTTGTTAAGTGCCTGTTGCAGTTCGTTTTTTTCGATTGGCTTCATCAGGTAATCGATACTGTTTACCTTAAACGCGCGTACTGCATATTCATCATAAGCAGTTGTAAAAATTACGGGACAGCTGATTTTTGCTTCTTCAAAAATCGAAAAGCTAATACCATCTGCAAGCCTGATATCCATCGTAATCAAATCAGGCATTTCATTGGTATTCAGCCATTTTACTGTTTCATGAACAGTATCTATTATTCCTAAAATTTCGCAATCAGGTTCCAATTCTTCCAAAAGTCTTTTAAGACGGTTGGCATTGATACTTTCATCTTCTACAATTAAAATTCTCATACTATTATATTAAGGGCAGACGTACACAATAAAAACCATTAGACTCTGAAAAAACAGGCATTCTGTCAAATAAAATCTTATAACGAAACTCGATATTTTTATTACCAACTCCTGTAGACACAAAACTTTTACCTGATGTCTGCTGTAAATTATTGCGTACCACAAGGTCTCCAACATCTGAATAAATAGCAATAATAAGCGGATTTGCCAATGTTGCACTATTATGTTTTACGGCATTTTCGACAAGTAATTGTAATGTCAGGGGCGGCAAATGCAAATCTAAACAGCTCATATCGATTTGCAGTTTTAGTTCTACCTTTTGACCAAGACGCTTTTTTAGAAGATAAAAATAAGCGTTCAAAAATTCTATTTCCTCTCTTACCGTAATGGTATCTTTATCGAGATTTGAAATCATGTACCGATAAACCCGCGTAATATTCTCCAGAAATGAAGCCGCTGATTGCTGGTCTTCATGAATTAATTCTGTAAGGGTACTGAAATTATTAAAGACAAAATGCGGATCAAGCTGTAATTTTAAAGAATCCAATTCAGAGCGCATTACAGCTTGCTGCAGCTGAGAAGCCTGAATTTTTAACTCAGCAGCTTCTTCAGAAGTAACACGCCATCGGTTCAGCAAAAATATACTGGTGTGAATAAAACTTATAAAAAGAGACAATATAGCAGCCATTAAATTTGACTGCCATATTTGTACCAGTTCACTCTCTTTTAGTGGTGTCCAGGAATAAAAAAAATGCCATAACCATGAAAAGAAATAATTCAAAAGAATATTCCCTACAATAAGGCAGACAAACTGTGCAAAGGCCCTGAAAATAGGCTTTTGATCCCAACTAATCCAATGGTTCAGACTGCGCCCTACAAAAAGACTTAACTCTGTAAGTACTGCGCAATACATTAAAATGATAAAGATATCAACTGTCCAGTCTAAAACTAACAAAGTATTCTGTTCAAAATCCTGATAAGGATTCAAAAAATAATACGAGGAGAGATAGAGTAAAAAAACAACCGGTATCACTATAATTCTATAATACTTATAGAAGAAATTCTTACCAGCAGTTTTATTTGGCACATTTGAATCCATAGGCTACTATAATAACAGTTGGCGGGTTAAGAAGATCATAGCAAAAATTGCTTTTTCTATTGATACATCAGATCATGCTCTAATAAATTGTTGTTTTTATCTTCTTTTACAGTTCTAAGTTCACGCATCACGCCCCATTTTATACAAGTCGCTCCCCATGAAAATCCCGCTCCAAAAGTAGTCACCAATACGTTTTGGCCTTCTTTGAAATCAGCTGCAAAATCCCATAAACATAACGGAATTGTTGCTGATGTTGTATTACCGTATTTCTCGATATTTACTTTTACTTTTTCAATACCAATATTCAAATGTTCACTTACCGACTTGATAATTCTAAGATTGGCCTGATGTGGCACAACCCAGTCAACATCTTCAACAGTTAAACCATTACTCACCAAAGCATCCTGAGAAACACTTGTCATAGATTCAACTGCTTTTTTGAATACAAATGAACCTTCTTGTTTGATAAAATGCTCTCTGTGCAAAATGCTTTGCATGCTGGATGGCACTTTAGAACCTCCGGCAGGAACTAAAAGCGCAGATGTACCGCTGCCGTCAGTTCGCAGGATACTTCTCATCACTCCATATTCTGATTCTGTTTTCTCTAAAAGAACTGCTCCTGCTCCGTCGCCAAAAAGAATACAGGTATTTCTGTCTTCATAATCTACAATAGAGCTCATGGTGTCTGCTCCTACTACAATAATCTTTTTGTAACGTCCGCTTTCGATCATTGTGGTAGCCATTTCCAACGCATATAAAAATCCGCTGCAGGCACCGTTTAAATCAACACCAAACGCATTTGCAAATCCGTTTTTTTGACATACTTTACTCGCTGTAGGCGTTAAAAGATGATCTGGTGTTGCTGTTGCTAATACTAAACCATCTATTTCTAAACGATCTACTTCATATTTCTCTAATAAGTTTTCAATTGCTGCACTTGCAAGATCCGAAGTTGACAGATTTTCATCAGTAGCTATTCTTCGTTCCTTTATTCCGGTTCTTTTTTCTATCCATTCTCCGGTTGTATCAACCATTCTTGAAATCATCTCATTACTAAGTATAGAACTTGGTACGAAGCCACCTATAGCTGTAATTGTTGCCTTCATTGTTTTTGTTTTTGTTATTTTGTTTTCTTTTTTTCGGTATTTTTTTTATAATAAAAAAGATACTGCAAAATAACGTCAGAAATTTGGAAAAGACAACAATGGAACGCTTAAACCTGCAGCCATTATTCTAGTTTTGCTTTTATGTACCAAAGAATCCCAAAAACCGTATTTTTGAGGCACCATTACTAAGATATCTGCATTATAATTGTTAATTTCCTTCTTTATCTCATTGATGACTGCATTCGATTTTACCGTTTTATAGATATATTTGACCCCTTGAAACTCTTCATCGAGTGTAGAATTCAATAATAATCGGTCTTGTTGCTCTTTTAAATCGTCTAATTTTTCGTTTACACTAAAAAATTCTACCTCCGCTCCAATGTTCCCTACCATGTCTCTTAACCAGCTAAATCTTTTTATAGAAGAGAAGCTTAAAGTATCGCAGGCATAAAGTATTTTTTTTATGTTTTGAAAGCGTGCATTCAAAGGAACAGCCAATACCGGCGTATGTAAATTCTTGATCACAGATGTAGTTGAATTACCTAGCAGTTCCTGCTCAAAAGAGCGTTCTGCCATTCCCATAACGACAAGTTCTGCTTTGTTTTCATCAATTAACAGAGCCAGTTCATCTTCTAAAAAAGAATAACTGCAAAAACAGCTTACCTCGATATCAAAAAGAGCCGAAAGCTCTTTTCCTAAAGCATTAAGCTTCTCGGTAGCCTGATCGAGCTGCTTTTGCAGGCCGTCGGCGGTAATGTGCGAATTGGCACTATGAACACTTAACGTAAAAGAGTTAAAAAGAATAAGTTTGGCATTTGCGCTTTTTGCAAGTCCGGCCGCATAAGTAACTGCATTATTTGCAATAGCAGAAAAATTTGTTGCTGCTATAATAGTAGGAGTTAGTTTCATAAAGTATCAGTTAAGCAATTAATCTCGTAAAATTGCTTAATTAATAATTTCAGTCTCTTGTAAAAAGTACTGTACGATCATTTTTTGATGCCCAACCGTAGTTTTAAGCGACTGAAAATACTATTGCATCTACTTTGGAAGTCCGGAAAAACCGAAAAAGTATTTTGTAATGATCTATTAAGTTCAGAAATCTAAAATAAAGCCTAATTACAGACACGAGATTAAAGCTGCATAAATAGAAATTAAAGCCTATTTCTATTGTGGCAATGGCAAAGTAAACCTGAAGACACTTCCTTTTCCGGGATCGCTTTCGGCAAAAATTTCGCCTTGGTGTTTTGCAATAAATTCGCTGCAGAGTAACAATCCTAAACCGCTTCCGGTTTCGTTTTCTGTTCCTTTTTGAGTGGCTTTTCGGTTAATTTTAAATAATTTTTCCTTAACATTATCCGGAATTCCAATGCCGTTGTCCATTATTGCTATTTCGGCCATTCGGTTTCTTCTTCGCAGCTGCACCTTAATTTCGCCGTTTTTGCCTGTAAACTTAATAGCATTAGTAAGTAAATTGCGCACAATGGTGTCAATCATATTTTTGTCGGCATTGACTTCGATATGTTCAGCCGATTCAAACCAAAGCTTGATGTTTTTATTTAATGCCGTATGTTTATTGAGTTCAATATTTTCTTCAATCAAATTATTCAACACAATTTTCTTCGGACTGTATTCAATCATCCCTGTCTGCACGCGTGCCCAGTCCAGAAGATTCTCCAGCAGTTTATAACTGTTTTTGTTCGATTCATGAAGCATTTCTGTGATTTCCTTTATTTCTTCACGACTGTAAGTATCGATTTCTTCGTTTAATAGTGCTGCAAGTGTTACAGATGATCCCAATGGCCCTCTTAAATCATGAGCAATGATAGAAAAGAACTGATTTTTGTCATTGAGCAGTTTACGGATTTTAAGGTCCTGTCTTTCTTTTACCAACAATAAAAATCCTACTGTCCCAATGAGACTCAATAAAAACAAGCTGATGCTATACAAACTGTCAAAAATACTGTTAGAGAAAAAATTACTTTGCGGGTTATTGTAAATGTAAATTGCCCTTATGATGATTAAAATTTCAAATGCAGCATAACAAAGCACGTAGAAACTTCGGAAAAAGTTATGCCTTTTCTCCGCAAAATACTGAATTGTTGGCGGTAAATAAATAGCAAATATCCCGATAGATACAATCAAAATACGGTTGCTAATTGAAGTCCCCAATTGTATTACCGTATTAAAAATTACAGCCGTAATAATCGTAATGGCAATTTGTAATTTGTACCTTCTCTTTGATTTTATTCTCAGTATCGATAACATTGCTATCGTTTCATAACAACAGGCAGAAAATATAAATGTGTTCGCAATATTGATCGAGATAAAGTCTGAGATTATGTTTCTTAAAGCAATCATTATCCAGCCTATGGTCAATAACAATTTCCCATAACCAAACATTTTTAATATTTTTCTATTATCGCTTGTTGCATACGAAAACGAATAACTGAAAATAAGAATGCAGATAAACAGGTTTGCCCAAAAATAAAGCAGGAAAACGGTTTTGGGATCCAGAGGAAAAAGTTCGAACATTATAGACTTTAGTTTATTTATAAAACTGCTTCAAAGATACAAATTAAGGCCATAATCAAATGAACTATTACGGCAAACGGTTCGTAACGAATCCCTTAAAATAAGAATAACAAACAGTTACATTCTAATTTTTAGGAACTTATCGCGCTTAACAAATAAGGAGAATAACAAAAATCCTGTTTTACGATCTGTTTCAAATTACTCTTAGGTGCTTTGTGACCGCTTTTTTTACCTGTAAACTTCCTGTTTTCAAGGGCTCACATTACAATTTACAATACAAAACGGTCAAAATTTGCTCAATGTATTCAGTTAGATTTTATTATGCTTTCTTGTAGGAAATAGTATTATTTTACTAATTATCTCCTAATCTACCGCCATTATCATAACTTTGCAGAGATGAAAATTTTAATAATAGAAGACGATCAAAGGGTAGCCGAATTAATACAAAGAGGCCTAAATGAGCATGGTTTTATTCCTACACTTGCTTATGATGGTGTTTCCGGAAAGAAATTAGTGCTTAATAATCAGTACGATCTGGTTATTACTGATATTATTTTGCCAAAGCTTGATGGTCTTGATTTGTGCAGGGAAATACGCCAGATAAAACCTGACTTGCCTATTATAATGCTGACTGCTTTGGGGACGACAGATGATAAAGTTGAAGGTTTTGATGCCGGCGCAGACGATTATCTTACGAAACCTTTTGAAATGAGGGAGCTTTTGGTTCGTATAAGGGCTTTATTGAAACGAACGAATGGTGCTGTAAACAATACCGGATTCATTTTAAAATATGACGATCTTGAAATGAACCTGCAAACCAAAAACGTGAAGAGAAACGATACTGAAATAAATCTCACTCCCAAAGAATTTAAACTTTTAGAGTATATGCTCCAAAACTCAGATCGTGTTTTATCACGAACAGAAATTGCAGAAAAAGTATGGGATACCCATTTTGATACCGGTACAAATTTCATCGACGTATATATTAATTACCTGAGAAAAAAGGTAGACAAAGATTTTGACAAAAAACTTATTCATACCCGATCTGGAATGGGATTTATATTGAAAGCGGAATGAAGATAAGAACTCGATTAACATTACTTTTTACACTTACAACAGCTACTATTTTATTAATATTTGCTGCTATTATATTGATTTCTGCAAGTAAAAACAGAGAAAAAGAATTCTATGCCTTACTGAAAAAAGAGGCTGTTACAAAGGCTAATTTGTTTTTTAATGCCAAAGTAGACAGCAAAACGCTGCAAGACATCTACAGAAATAACCGGGCTACACTAAAC
Organism: Flavobacterium aquidurense; assembly: GCF_002217195.1. NCBI lineage: Bacteria > Pseudomonadati > Bacteroidota > Flavobacteriia > Flavobacteriales > Flavobacteriaceae > Flavobacterium > Flavobacterium aquidurense. Next base: position 18,622 of record NZ_MUGR01000012.1, read on the forward strand.
GAAGTTGAAGTTGCCATTTATACGGGTTCTTTTCAGTTACTGTACCATGATGCCGTTGATATTGATGTGGTAAAAGAAACAAAATCAATGATTGATGAAATTGAGCAGAAAAACGAAATCCAGTTTTATCAAAATAATTGGCAGGTTATTGGTATGAAATATCAATTTCAGGGAAAAGAATATGTAGTAACTGCCGCCGCATACGATGGTTTTGGCTATATAAAACTGCATAACTTACTTCAAACTTGTATCATTGTTTTTATTATTTCTATTTTATTCCTCTATATTGCAGGTCGCTTTTTTTCGAAAAAAGCATTTGAACCCATTGTCAGAATGACGGATAAAGCAAAAACTATTTCGGCTACAAATCTTGATTTGCGATTATATACCAACGAAAGCAAAGATGAGATTTCTGAACTGGCGACTACTTTTAATAAAATGTTGAATCGCTTAGAAAATTCCTTTGATTCGCAAAAACAATTTGTTTCTAATATCTCTCACGAATTGCGTACTCCACTTTCTGCTATTATTACAGAACTGGAACTTTCTACCGACAAGGAACGCAATAATGAAGAATATAAAGCTGCCATTCTCAACACATTACAGGACGCAAAAAAACTGGCTAAATTATCCAATGGTTTACTTGACTTTGCCAAAGCCAATTATGACCCTTCGGAGATTGCTTTTAAACAAGTTCGCGTTGATGAAATTTTACTGGATGCCAGACAACAGGTTCAGAAATCAAATGCCAATTATACAATCACCATTCATTTTGAAGACATTTTTGAAGATGATGAACAGATTACAATTAACGGAAATGAATATCTGCTGAAAGTCGCTTTTGTAAACTTGTTTGAAAATGGCTGTAAATTCTCAGAAAACAAACAAAGTAAAGTGATCGTTTCCTTAAAAAAGGAGAAAATTGTACTACAATTTGTCGATAATGGTATTGGTATTTTAGAAGAGGATCTCAAACATATTTTTAAACCTTTTTACCGTGGGCTGAATAAAATTTATGCTCCCGGAAATGGTATCGGATTATCGCTGACTCAAAAAATCATCTTTCTTCATAAAGGGAATATCACGGTTACTTCAGATAAAAAATCAGGGACAATATTTACGGTTGACCTTTATCATGGTGTTAAAAATACTCTACAATAAAACTTTTTATAGCCACCAATTGCTCCAATTTACTAATTATTTTGTGATGGTGTTATTATATGTCACCACGATAGGGTTTCTCTTTGGTACAAAAAAAATGCTGTAAATATCGTCCCGCCGGGACTTCTTTATCATTAACTTAAAAAGTACTCCTCTTTATTTTTTTAACCACAAATAAAATCTGTCACAGTTAATACTTTTTAGCTGATTCAATTTATTGCTCTCAAAGTCGCCAAGACACAAAGATTTTAGACGCAAAATTGGCGGCTTGACGTGACATTTATCCGGTACAGTCTTAAATATATCTATCTTAACTTAATGACATTTTCTGCTGGAACTTTCATCTCAATAACCTAAAAACATTAAGTCTACCAGTATTCCCACTGACTTTAAAACCAGTTGGGCATTTCTGCATGGAATATATCGGTCTCTAATAAAATTCTAATTTTTTTCTAAAACATCTCTAATGGCTCCTCTTCGGGGCTTGTTCTATTTTTGCGCCATTATAAACGGAAAATATTTTACAAAACAAAAATTAAAAATGGATCTCCCTCCTCTTCCCGGTAAACAGAAATTATAAATTTCGCTTCTGCAGACATGTCATTGACTTTTTCGCAGCAGCGAATTAAAAACAAAAAAATCATGTCGAAATTCCTCTTTAAAATTCCTCCACAAAAAAGCTGAAAAAATAACAGCTGAAAAAATTTCAAAACCCAAACTTTAATAGCACTTGTACCTCATCTCTGAGATATAAACTTGCTATTGTTTATTAGCACCAATCATAGTACCTATTTAAAACTAATACATTATGACAAATAAAAGAAAACTCAGCCTTAGATTCCAGAAATCTAAAATCACAAGCCAAAAATTAAGATACCTCAACGTTTTATTACTACTCATTACCGCAATAGCTTTTAGCGCATGTGGCAGCAAACCGGAAACAAAAGAAAACGAGAATTTTTCTCTGCAAAATGATACCATTACTATTCCGCTAACATCGACAATTGCACCCAGGATAAAATTAGAAACCGTTACAACCGAGCCGTATCAATTAGAACTAATAGCAGCCGGAACAGTAAAAGCCATTCCTAATTTTTATGCCGAAATCGCACCCCCGTTTTCCGGAAGAGTGACTAAAGTACATTTAAAACTAGGAATGAAGACACAGCCCGGAACACCGCTTTTTGAGATGGTTTCTCCTGATTTTACAGATGCACAGAAAAACTATTTTCAGGCAAAATCAGCTTATCAGATTGCTAAACTTTCCTTAAAACGCCAACAGGATTTAAAATCCAATGGCGTGGGTTCTCAAAAAGACCTCGAAGAAGCTGAAACCAACGCTGAAGTCAGTGAAAAAGAATACCAAAATGCAATTGCAAGCTTAAAAATATTTGGCGTCAATATCAATAAACTTGTTTTTGGCCAACCGCTGATAATTGCCTCTCCCATTGCAGGGGAAATCATTGCCAACGACATTGTTATGGGACAATACATCAAAGACGATGATGCACCAAAAGCTAAAGTTGCCGATCTAAAAAAGGTTTGGGTAGCCGGACAGGTAAAAGAAAAAGACATCCGATTTATTCATGAATTAGACGGTGCGGAAATTCAGGTGGCCTCTTATCCTGATAAGAAAATTACAGGAAAAATCTACCATGTTGATGAAATAGTTGATGAAGCCACACGAAGCGTACAAGTCTTAATTGAATGTCATAATAGCGATCATGCCCTTAAACCCGGAATGTATGTAACGGTAAAATTTATCGATACGCCTGAAAACACTTTGTTTGTTCCTGCCAAAGCCGTTTTACAATTCAACGACAAAAGCTTTGTATTTGTACAGCTCGAAAAAGGAAAATACATCAGGCGTTATGTCGAAACAGGAATTTCTAATAAAGGAAAAATAGCCATCCTGTCCGGATTAAAACCAAATGAAACAATCATAAGCGAAGGTGCTTTTTATCTGCTTGAAGCGAAATAGACTGAGGAGGAAGTTTTCAGTCTCAAAAACTTAGCAAATCAGCAGCTTAGAACCTCGGCAACTTAATAACAATACTTGTATGAAACAAAATATATTCGAAACAACAATAGCAAAACGCTGGCTCATTCTGGCGTTATTTTTACTTCTTTCCTTATTTGGATATTATTCCTGGACACGGCTCTCAGTCGAAGCGTATCCTGATATTGGCGATGTAACTTCGCAAATCGTTACACAGGTTCCGGGTTTGGCGGCCGAAGAGATCGAACAACAAATCACTATTCCTGTCGAGCGTGCCATAAACGGCTTACCGGGCATGCACGTGATGCGTAGCAAAAGTACTTTTGGACTGTCTATGGTAACCATTGTTTTCGATGATGGCGTCGAAGATTACTTTGCGCGAACCAGAATTCAGGAACGTCTGAACGATGTGGAATTACCTTATGGTGCAACACCCGGTTTAGATCCGCTTACCTCACCTACCGGCGAAATTTATCGTTATATCATCGAAAGCAGCAACCATGATTTAAGGGAGTTAAGCGAATTACAGGAATATACGATTATACCCAGAATAAAACAGGTTTCTGGTGTGGCCGATGTTACCAATTTTGGAGGAATCACCACTCAATATCAGATCGAACTTGATCCCCGAAAAATAGAGCAATACGGTTTATCACTAAGTGAAATAACGGAAACTATCGAAAAAAACAATGCCAATGTTGGCGGAAGCGTCATCGATCGCGGCGATCAGTCGTATGTCGTACGCGGAATTGGTTTAGTAAAAAATCTGGAGGATATTGGGCACATTGTAGTAAAATCAGTAAATGGTGTTCCTGTTTATTTAAATGATTTAGGAAAACTAAAATACGGAAATCTGGAGCGTAAAGGCGCCTTAGGATATACCGATAAACGAGGCATTGATTATTCGGATAATATTGAAGGAATCGTGCTTTTGCTAAAAAACCAGAATCCATCAGTAGTTTTAAAAGGAGTAAACGAAGCTGTTGATGATTTAAATAAAAATTACCTGCCTGAAGGCGTTCGGATTCATGCTTTTTTAGACAGAACCAGTTTGGTAGACACCACTCTTACTACTGTTTCGCATACTTTATTAGAAGGAATGGCTTTGGTTATTATTGTACTAATTGTGTTTCTGGGCAGCTGGAGAGGCGCATTATTAGTTGCTATTACCATTCCAATTTCGCTTTTGATTGCTTTTATTCTCATGAAACTCACCAATATTCCGGCAAATTTGCTTTCGCTGGGCGCTATTGACTTTGGAATCATTGTAGACGGCGCGATTGTAATGATGGAAACCATCCTGAAAAAACGGGAAGACAATGAAAAGGAAGAACTCAGCGAAAAAAGCGTAGCCCATAGTGTAAAAAGTGTCGCGCGTCCTATCTTTTTTGCCACCCTGATTATCATTACAGCTTACCTGCCATTGTTTGCTTTTGAGCGTGTCGAGAAAAAGTTGTTTACGCCTATGGCATTTACTGTTGGCTATGCGCTTTTTGGTGCTCTCTTAGTTGCCTTATTGCTTATTCCGGGATTGGCTTATTTTATCTATCGCAGGCCTCAGAAAATGTATCATAATAAATGGATGGAGCAACTTACCAATTCTTATCATCGTCGGATTTTAAAAATAATGCAGGCTCCAAAAAAAGTATTTGCTCCCTTGATTGCAGTACTTGCTCTTGCTTTCATTCTGACTGTAATGGTCGGGAAAGATTTTTTACCGCCTCTCGATGAAGGTTCTGTCTGGTTACAGGTTTCGTTACCACCTCGAATTACTTTAGAAAAATCGAAAGAAATGAGTGATACGCTGCGTCACCGAACTTTAAAACACGAGGAAGTCACCTATATGATGGTGCAGTCAGGCCGTAATGATGACGGAACAGATGCCTGGACACCTTCTCATTTTGAATGCAGTATTGGTTTAAAACCCTACAGTGAATGGAAATCAGGTAAAACCAAAGCAGATTTGATCAAAGAACTTGCCGGGGAATATTCGACTATGCCGGGATATAATGTTGGTTTCTCCCAACCCATGATCGATGGCGTAATGGATAAAATATCAGGCGCGCACAGCGAATTGGTAGTAAAAATTTACGGAGAAAATTATAAAGAAACGCGCCGAATTGCCGAAGATATTATCAAAACACTCGAAAATGTAAAAGGCGCTGTTGACCTTGCCATTGATCAGGAACCGCCTTTGCCACAAATACAAGTTATCGCTGATCGTCAGAAAATCGCACAATACGGATTGAATGTAGATGATGTCTCAGAGTTAATAGAAGTTGCGCTGGGCGGAAAAGCAGTTTCGCAAATTTTTGTAGGCAATAAAGTCTACGATATCATTACGAGGTACAATGAAGACAGCCGCAATACTCCTGAGAAAATTGGAAATCTGATGTTGACAAATTCTGAAGGTATCAAAATTCCCTTGTCACAGGTTTGCGAAATCAAACTCAATACAGGAGAAAGTACAATTGCGCGCGAAATGAACAAACGTCATCTTACGGTCCGGTTAAATTTAAGAGGTGCAGATTTAAGTTCATTCCTTAAAAAAGCACAAGCCAGGATTGAACAAAATGTAAAATACGATCACGACCAATTTAAAATAAAATGGGGTGGACAATTCGAAAATCAGGAACGCGCGTACAGCCATTTAGCTGTTATTGTCCCCTTGGCCCTTGCCTTAATGTTTGTTTTATTATACGGAGCTTTCGGGAAATTTCGCCAGGCAGGATTGTTAATGAGTATTGTGCCTCTTGCATTGTTTGGAGGAATGCTGGCACTTAACATTCGTGGTATGACACTCAATGTATCTTCAGCAGTAGGCTTTATTGCTTTATTTGGAGTTGCGATCCAAAATGGGGTGATTATGATTTCGCACATCAATCAGCTTCGTAAAAACGGAATGAATTTACTGAGTGCCGTAACCAATGGAGCCAAACAGCGTTTCCGTCCCGTGTTAATGACAGCAACAGTTGCCGTATTAGGATTATTGCCTGCTTCATTAGCCACCGGAATAGGCAGTGATGTGCAGCGTCCTCTTGCCACTGTTATTGTATACGGATTACTGTTCTCTACCATCCTGACTCTTTTTGTTTTACCGTCTCTTTATTACCTCATCGAGAAAAAATTTGGATCAGAAAACGAAGTGCCGCAACATGAAATCGATAATCAATTAAATGATGTATTATGATTAAAAATATAAAAAACAAAGGAGTAATACTTTTGATGCTGCTGACTCTTTCGGCAGTATCAAATGCCCAGATTGATTCCACATTTACACACGTAAAAATAAATTATCCTGATTTCCTGAATTTGGTAAATAGAAACAATTTAGGATATGTGGCTGAGAAATTCAATGTGAACATAGCCGAAGCCAATATCGAAGCTTCAAAGGTGTTTCCTGATCCTGAACTGGCAATTGGAGCCAGTGACAACGGACAGCGAAGAATGCAGATGGGCTATGGTTTTTCGACAGAACTAAGCTGGACGTTGGAACTGGGCGGAAAACGCAAAGCCAGAATAGACGTTGCAAAAAGTACCAGCGAACTCACCAAAGCGCTACTGGAAGATTATTTTCGCAACCTGCGTGCAGAGGCCACTTTAGATTACTTAACCGGCTTAAAGCAAAAAGAAATTTTCAGGGTACAGTTAAACTCCTATACGATTCTTAAAAATATTGCCATAGCAGACAGTATCCGTTTTAAGTTGGGCAGCATCACCGAAATCGACGCCCGTCAAAGTAAACTTGAAGCCAACACAATGCTCAATGAAGTGTACCAAAGTGAAGCCGACTGGAAAACGGCTTTACTCGAATTGGGGACTCTCACAGGAAAGCATAAAGCGGATACGCTCTATTCGCCTATTGGGGATTTAACACAGTTTGATCGCTTATTTGATTTGCATGCGCTCATGATTTCTGCACAAAATAATCGGGCTGATCTCTTAGCAGCACACAAAAATAAAAATGTCTCGCAGGATCTTTTAAAATTAACTAAAGCAAACAGAGTACTGGATCTGGGCGTAAATATGGGTGTAGAAGGTGCTTCTGTAGTCAGCAATATTGTCGCTCCTACCCCATCTTCAAATGCTGTTTCGGCTGGTATTGCTATTCCGCTTAAATTTTCGAATCAGAATAAAGGAGAATTAAAAGCGGCCGAATATACGGTACAGCAAGCCGATATTTTATACCGACAAACAGAATTGCAGATTCAGACTGAAGTTCGGAAAGCATGGCTGAATTATCTCGCCACGCAAAAACAAGTCCGTCAGTTTGACACCGGTTTATTAGCCGATGCGCAACGCCTTCTTGATGGAAAAATATACAGTTACAAGCGCGGAGAAACCAGTTTACTTGAAGTTCTGAATGCACAGCGTACTTATAATGAAACACAGCTTAATTATTACGAAACCCTCTATAATTATGCTGCTGCACTGGTCGAACTGGAAAAAACAGCTGGTATCTGGGATATTAATTTTTAAATAGAGAAAACAATGAAAAATATACTTACAATTTGCTTTATGCTCTTTTTTACAGTAAAAATCAGCGCGCAACAGGAAGGACTAACTTTTGGAATCAGTGGAGGTATTAACCGGACTTCTTTAACCGGTGCCACTATTGATAGTATATCTGCTAATGGCTTTCAAAAAAGCGCAATCAGACAAACCATCGGAATTACACTCGACAACAAAACATCGAAATACTTTGGTCTGAAACACGAACTGTTTTATAGCCGGCAATTGATGACCATCAAAATTGATGATGGAATACATCCTGAATTCACAAGCAAATTCAAGCGTCAGTACATTGACTTATTTCCCGTAAGTCCTGGTTTTTATTACAAAGGAGTACAAGTTTATGCCGGACCTTATCTGGGGCTTTTATTAAACGCTTCGGTACAGCATAAAGATGCTGACGGAAATATTTATACCGATACCTCTATTTATGGCAACGGGACAGCTTCAGAAAAGTACAGCCAGAAAATGGATGCCGGATTTGTTGCAGGCCTCAATTATGAATTACCAAACGGTATCACTATTGGCGGAAGATTTATTCGGGGTTTTGTCCCCATAATAGAAAATGCCAATACTAAAGAACAATGGAAAATTTATAACGAAAGCTTTTTTGTTACACTGGGATATACGTTTAAGCATAATTGATGCTCTTATCCATAATTACAATATAAACACGAATTTCACTGATTGTCACTAATTGGTTTGTAAAATTGATTTCACAAACTAAGTTAATCCCAATAGAATTGGTGGCAATTCGTGAAATTCGTGTTCAGTTTTTGTTTATTTTATCAGTACACTTTTATACTTAGTGATATGTTTCAGGACAATTCCGGTACCTACAACTACGGCTCTTAAAGGATCTTCGGCAATATAAACCGGCAAGTCTGTCTTTTGTGATAATCTTTTGTCGAGACCCCGCAGCATTGCGCCTCCACCTGCTAAATACAATCCGGTATTATAAATATCCGCTGATAATTCCGGCGGTGTCAGGGAAAGCGTTACCATAATAGCATCTTCAATTCTTTGTATTGATTTATCGAGCGCTCTGGCAATTTCTCTATATGTAACCTTAACCTCTTTAGGTTTTCCGGTAAGCAAATCCCTTCCGCGAACCGTCATGTCATCAGGCGCATGTTCCAGTTCTTCCATTGCGGCGCCTACCTGAATCTTGATCATCTCTGCAGAAGCATCTCCAATATACAAATTGTGCTGCGTTCTCATGAAATACAAGATGTCATTAGTAAAAACATCACCCGCAATTTTTATCGACTTGTCACAAATGATTCCTCCCAGCGCAATTACCGCAATTTCTGTTGTTCCACCGCCAATATCTACAATAAGATTTCCTTTGGGCAGCATTACATCAAGACCAATTCCGATAGCCGCCGCCATAGGCTCATGAATTAGAAACACTTCTTTCCCGTTTACCCTTTCGCAAGATTCCTTTACGGCCCTCATTTCTACCTCGGTAATTCCACTTGGGATGCAAACTACCATTCGCAATGCTGGAGTAAAAAAGTTCTTCTTTAATTCCGGTATGTTTTTTATAAACCAGCTGATCATTTTCTCCGAAGCATCAAAATCTGCAATAACTCCGTCTTTAAGCGGCCGGATTGTTTTTATATTTTCATGCGTCTTTCCCTGCATTAAACTGGCCTCTTTGCCTACAGCAATAATTTTTCCGTTTCTTATATCTCTCGCTACGATAGAAGGACTGTCTACTACTATTTTTCCATCATAAATTATTAAAGTATTAGCAGTACCTAAATCCATCGCTATCTCCGCCATCATAAAATCAAATAAACCCATAATATCGTTTTGTTTAAGAACGCTATTCTAAGTGTTTTATTCTCTGTACAATAAAATACCGGTACACAATATTATATTTGTGATCACATTGATTGCAATAAAAAAATACGGATTCTTACATTTACCTGTTGGTCACACAAAATTGCATTGTATAAAATTGGTTCCCTAAAACATAGAGTACCAATAAAAAAGAAAAATTAATTTTCTGCACTGTAAAATTGGACTACAAAAAGCAAAAACTACTAAAATTAAAGAAAACGTTAAGATGCTATAAATAAGTTAATTTAATATTATCATCCTTCTAATTGTGAATTTTTAAAGAAAATTTAATAAACATTCAATTCTCAAATTACTATATTTGGCGCCATATTACCTATACGCACATCTATTTAAATACCCGAAAACAAAGAATGCCCGTTCAACTATGAAACATCTTAAGTTCATATCTCTTATTTTAGTATTCGTGCTTACTTTTGTTGGCTGCATAGAATATTATCAATATCCTTCTGAATTACATTATAATCAGTCACAGGATATTTTTATGGCTTCTGATATTCCGCAGGTAGAATCTTCTACAATATCATTATCCAGCGATCTGGACATACATTTTGTAGTAAAGAAAAACCTTAAAATCCGTACTGGAAATTCAGTAAGCTGCATCTTAAAGAACTTTTACAACACCAAGTTAGTTCAGTTTAAGATCTTAAAAAACGGCCTGATCTATGGTATTACCTCAATATACCAGTGTCAGCAGCATACGCACCTGCATCTGTATCAACTTTTCTAGAATTTTTATTCTCTCTGTTTTTAGCTATAGAACTTTCTGTAATGGCTTTTGCATGCTTTATTTATAAAGATATACAGCCTCTAAAAATAGTATTTTCAACACGGAACTGCCTGTAAAGGCAGCATCTGACACGCTTTCTATTTTCGAAATTTACCTCACTTACGACTCCCTGTAAATCATTATCAGGGAGGCAATATATTTTATATAATATTTTAAAAATTAATTATGATCATTAGTAAAAATCAAATTCTTCTGTACGGTTTATCATTGTTATTTCTAACCTCTTGCGGAGATAAAGCAAAAAAAGATTCCGACAATTTAAAAACACTGCCCGTATACAAAATCACCTTAACAGACACTATAGTTTCAAACAAGTTTGTTGCTGATGTTCATGCAAAAAACAATGTAGAAATCCATGTTCGTATACCCGGATTACTGGACAAAGTTTTTGTTAGTGAAGGACAAAAAGTAAAAAAAGGACAGCTCCTTTTTAAAATCAGTGATGCAGAACTGCAAATACAGCTTCTAAAAGCTCAGGCCGTGTATAAAAATGCAATGGCCGATCTTCGAATTGCAACTGTAGAGCTTGAACAGGCACAAACACTCTTTAATAAAAAAGTAATTGCCAATCAGGAATTAGAATTATCCAAAGCAAAACACGATGCTGCAACCGCTAAAGTAGCTCATGCATCAGCAGAAAAAAAATCGATCAATCAGCAAATTAGTTTTACCACCATACGAGCTCCCTTTGAAGGTACAATAGACCGTATTCCGTTTAAGGAAGGAAGTCTTGTAGAAAACGGTTCCCTTCTTACCACACTTTCACAACTGGATGATGTCTATGCTTATTTCTCTATCCCTGAAAATACTTATTTTGAAATGATGGCAGACAAAAGCCTTAATACTAATGGAGACATAAAACTCGTCTTGCCAAACGGGATTGTATACGATCAAAAAGGAGAACTAAAAACAGCTGACGGAGACATTGACAGACAAACCGGTTCTATACAGTACAAAGCAAAATTCAGCAATCCACAAGGATTTATTAAACACGGAACCTCCGGAAATTTAATTATTTCTGAACCAAGAACGAATGTCGTATTAATACCTCACAAGGCTGTTTTCTCTATTCAGGACAAGCAATTTGTATTTGTTGTGAACAAAGACGGTATCGTAAAAATGACCAATATCTCTATTGCAAGTACGCTTGATGATGTATACATTCTAAACAAAGGCTTGAAAAAAGATGACCTTATTGTTGAGGAAGGGACACAATCACTAAGAGACGGAGATAAAATTAACATGAAACAAATGCAAAGCGCAAGCTTGTAATTAATTACAATTAAAAAAATATAAAATGATAGAGTTATTTATCAAAAGAAAGATATTATCATTAATCATTTCGGTTATGATAGTTCTCCTCGGAATACTAGCCTTGTTCCAGTTGCCCATCACACAATTCCCGGACATTGTTCCGCCCTCAGTAACCGTAACAGCAAAATACACCGGAGCAAATGCCGAAGTATCCGTCAATGCCGTCGCACTGCCTTTAGAACGGGCCATAAATGGAGTGCCGGGAATGACCTATATGTCTACCGTTACATCAAACGACGGTCTTACCCTTATTCAGGTATTTTTTGAAGTAGGAACAGATCCCGATCTGGCTGCGGTAAACGTACAGAACAGAGTAACAACAATACTCGACGAACTTCCCGAAGAAGTAATTCGGGCCGGGGTAACTACAGAAAAAGAGGTAAACAGTATGCTGATGTACCTGAATATTACCAGTACGGATGACATTCAGGACGAACAGTTTATTTTTAACTTCACCGATATTAATATCCTTCAGGAACTAAAACGTATTGATGGTGTAGGACGTGCCGAAATCATGGGACAAAAAGAATACTCGATGAGAGTATGGCTTGATCCGCAAAAAATGCTTTCGTACAATATCTCTGCAAATGAAGTAATCAACTCACTGCAAAAACAAAATATCTCTGCTGCTCCCGGTAAAGTTGGTGAAGGATCGGGACAATTGGACAGTCAGCTTCAATACGTAATCAAATATGGCGGTAAATTCTATGAGCCCAAACAGTATGAAGAAATCCCTCTTAGAGCCAATTCAGATGGTACTGTATTAAAACTAAAAGATATCTCAAAGATAGAATTAGGATCTATGAGCTACGGAATGGTTTCGAAAACCGACGGAAAACCTTCTGCCTCGATCATGCTAAAACAGCGTCCGGGCTCTAATGCCTCTGAAGTAATTGCCAGTGTAAAAGCAAAAATGGCAGAACTAAAAGGAACTTCGTTTCCTCCGGGAATGAATTATAATATTGCGTATGATGTATCGCGTTTTCTTGATGCTTCTATCGACGAAGTTTTAAAAACACTTATCGAAGCTTTTATTCTTGTAGCTTTTGTGGTTTTTATATTCCTTCAAGACTGGCGTTCTACCCTTATTCCGGTATTGGCCGTACCTGTAGCACTGATTGGTTCCTTTACCTTTATGTCAATGATGGGATTCTCTATCAACCTTTTGACACTTTTTGCTTTGGTATTATCGATAGGAATCGTCGTCGACAATGCCATTGTGGTAGTGGAAGCCGTGCACGTTAAAATTACCGAAGAACACATGGATCCTCTGCCCGCGACCATAAGTGCCATGAAAGAAATAACAGGTGCCGTTATCGCGATTACAATTGTTATGGCTGCTGTATTTATACCTGTAGCTTTCCTGAGCGGACCAGTTGGGGTTTTCTATAGGCAATTCTCCCTTACAATGGCGATTAGTATTGTAATTTCAGGTATTAATGCCCTTACCCTTACTCCTGCTTTATGTGCTATAATGCTTAAAGCGCATGATCCTAATAAACCGAAAACGTCATTATTAGATCGTTTCTTTGCACGATTTAATAAATGGTTCGATAAAATCACGTCACAATACATCAAAGTACTTTCTAAATTTGCAGACCGCAGCTCTATCACCATAGGACTTTTGGTTTTATTCTGTGCACTTACCTGGGGAACTTCTGTGTTTTTACCTTCAGGATTTATACCGTCTGAAGATCAGGGAATGGTATATGTGAATGTTACGACACCACAAGGTGCCACAGTGGAACGTACCGAAAAAGTACTTGATGAAGTAACCCGTATTGCAAAAGGAATCGAAGGAGTAGACAATGTAACCACACTTGCCGGTTATAGTATTGTTACAGAAATTGCAGGAGCTTCCTACGGTATGGGAATGATCAACCTGAAGGACTGGAGCGATCGAAATATATCCGTAAATGAATTTATTGCCCAACTAACCCAGAAAACAAAAGGAATTTCTGATGCACAGATCGAGGTTTTTGCACCACCTACTGTTCCGGGATTTGGTAATACCAGTGGTTTTGAGTTGCGTTTGCTCGATAAATCAGGCGGCCCGATCAGTAACACGGATGAAGTTACCCGAAACTTTATAAAAGAATTAAATGCTTCTCCGGAAATACAAAATTCATTTACGAGTTTTGATGCCACTTTCCCTCAATACCTCATACATATTGATTACGATCAGGCAGCCAAAAAAGGAATTTCTGTCGATAATGCCATGTCTACCTTACAGACGATGTTAGGGTCATTTTATGCGACCAACTTTATTCGTTTTTCTCAAATGTATAAAGTAATGGTACAAGCGAGTCCACAGTTTCGAAAAAACCCCGAAAGTATTCTGGATATGTATCTTAAAAATGATGCCGGAGAAATGGTTCCGTTCTCGACATTTGTAAAACTCGAACGTGTTTATGGTCCTGAAGTGCTTACACGTTATAATATGTACATGTCTGCCATGATCAATGGTGAACCTGCCGCAGGTTACAGCTCCGGAGATGCAATTGCTGCCGTAGAGAAACTTGCTGCAGAAAAACTGCCTAATAAGTTTGAACTCGAATGGTCCGGTATGACCCGCGAGGAAATTCTTTCAGGAAACCAGACCATATACATTTTTGCCCTGTGTTTACTGTTTGTTTACTTATTGCTTGCTGCTCAATACGAAAGTTTACTGCTTCCGTTTCCGGTACTTTTATCCTTGCCGGTTGGTGTTTTTGGTTCTTATCTCGCCCTTGTCATCGTGGGATTAGACAATAATATCTATGCACAGGTCGCACTGGTCATGCTTATAGGACTGCTGGCCAAAAATGCGATTCTGATTGTGGAGTTTGCTATGGCCCAGAACAAAATTGGTCAAGGTATAACCGAAGCAGCAATAGAAGGCGCAAGACTTCGTTTCAGACCTATTTTAATGACTTCATTTGCTTTCATCTCCGGGCTTATCCCGTTGTGTATCGCATCAGGAGCCGGTGCAATTGGTAATCGTTCTATTGGTACTGCTGCTGCCGGAGGAATGTTAATAGGAACTGTTTTTGGGCTTATCATTATCCCGGGACTTTATATCCTGTTTGCTAAAATTGAAAATGCTATGAAAAAATAAACTTAAACAATGAAAAAATCTCTTAATAGATCACCCAAAATGATAAGGTCTTTGGTACACAACAAAGGCAGCTTATATTATTTTTTAACATTAACAATCATCATTCTTTTATCAGCCTGTTCTGCCCCTAAAGTGGCAGAACAGCAAAAAGCAAAAGCACTGCCTGAAAATTTTGATGCCAAACAAAAAAAAGCATCAGACCAGCTCGAAGCTTTTATTCCATTAAAAACAGATACCTACTTTAAAGATCCTTTATTGAAGAAGTTACTGGATAAAGCCATCGCTCAAAATCCGGACTATCTGATCATGCAGGAAAGAATTGCAATAGCCAATTCTCATCTAAAAGTAGCCAAACTGGCCTTACTGCCATCATTTGACATTCAGGCTGATCTGTCAGGAACACGTTATGGCAAGTATACTATGGATGGCGTAGGAAACTTTGATACTAACCTTTCTCAGAATATAACTGATAAACAAAGGATTGCTACTGACCTAACCCCCAATATATTTCTAGCTGGAAAAGTATCATGGGAAGCTGATATCTGGGGGAAATTAAACAATCGTAAAAAAGCGGCCCGTCAAAGGTATTTTGCTTCAAAAGAAGGAATGCGATTATTGCAGACAAAACTGCTGACAGACATTGCAGAACTTTATTACCAACTTGTGGCACTTGATAAACAGGCAATTATTTATAAAAAAAACCTGGTAACCCAGCAACACGCCCTTGATATTATTTCTGCCCAAAGATCCGTTGGTAAAGCTACAGAATTAGCGGTACAGCAATTTAGTGCCCAAAATAATAATATCCTTGCCGAAGCGGAACAATTGTACCTGAGCATCGATCAGACGGAAAAAGCGTTATTGAATCTTCTGGGAGAATATGGCGGCACTATAGAAAGAAGTACTGATTTTTTATCCGGACATCTCGAAGTCTTAAATCAAAAGATAAGTGTCGACTCAATCATTCACAACAGACCTGATGTAGCAGAAGCTTATTTTGAATTAACAGCCACAAATGCAGATGCCAAAGCCGCACGTGCTGCTTTTTTTCCGTCTCTGAATCTGGGGGCTTACGGTGGACTTAACTCTTTTTCTTTCTCTACCTTTTTTGACCCTAAATCAGTTGCCTGGCAATTGTTGGGAGGTCTTTCTGCTCCAATTTTTAACAAAGGCCAGATCAAACAAGAGTTTTTTATCGCCAACAAAAAACAGCAGATTACTTTTCTTCAGTATCAAAATACGATCACAACAGCTTATAATGAGCTAAGTGCGCTGCTGCATCGAACAGAAGCTTTTCAAAGTGTTTTGGCACACAAATCAAAAGAAATTGAACATCTGGAAATAGCCGTAAACGTTTCGAATGATTTGTATCTGAGCGGCTACGCCAATTATCTTGAGATAATTAGTGCACAGAAAAACAAACTGCAGGCTGAACTGGACTTCGTTGATATCCAGTTGAAAAATGCAGACTCCCAGGTTTTATTGTACAAAGCTTTAGGAGGAGGAATAAATTAAACTTCAAATAAAATGGCTTCAGAAATTATTATCTGAAGTTATAAAGAGGGACTCTCAATACCCGGAGAGTTCCTCTTTTTTATTTATTAAACTTGTAGCAAAAGAAGAATATTTGAAATTCTGCGACCAAAATAATTGTAAATTTTTTCTAAAATTTCTCTTTTTATAAAGCTCTTTCGAAAGTTTAAAATATATTTACGTTTTGGTTGATCAAATTACGTTGTACGAATAATCAGTTACTATAGCGTCAGGCCAATAAATTTTAAGCAGTCAAGATGGAAAAACATACCCTATCAGTAGCATCCTTACCTTTGGAAGATAATGCAATACCGAATAGCCAAATAAAGAAAGTTGATTTATTACCCGATCCCGAATCTCGTTTGGATTCGATGGAAATGAAAGAAAAACCTCTTATGAATCCTGGTATTCCTTTTAGAGATTTGACAAGTGTTGCCAGCAAAAAAGAAAGCATTGCACATCTTATTGATAAACTCGATGTCGAAAACAATCTCAGGTATCAAAGAACGGTAGAAGATACCTACTGTAATGTATACTCTTATGATTATTGCTATTTCTCTAAAGCATACCTGCCAACGGTTTGGTGGACACCTGAATCTCTCGAAAAAGTACTGCAGGGACAAGAAGTAGAAGTTATTTTTGAACAAACTGTTGATCGTATTTATTCCAGCGCTCTGCACGATTGGTTTTTGCAATGGGGCGCAAGTTTTGGATGGAAACGAATGTCTACTGTTGACGAAATGCAAAACAAAGTAAATGCTAATGGCGGAATTGGAATCATTTGTGCCAAAAGAAGAGAAAAGGGACTTTCCGGACATATTGTTCCTGTTGTTCCTGAAACAGCTCTGCATAAAGCCTATCGCGAAAATGGTATAGTAGTATATCCGCTACAATCCCAGGCTGGAAAACTGAATTATAATTATTTTGCAGAAGTGCGAAAAGACTGGTGGAATGACGAGTTATATTCCTCCTGTGTGCTCTATTATCATGAATAAATAAAAACAATTACCCCGATTGTCCCTGTATCCAAAAGCACTATTGATTTTCAGTGCGTTAACTACTTGGAAATAACATAAAAAAGAACTACTTTTGCAACTTGGAAAAACCAGGAATAGCAAAAGTCGTGATTTCGCTATTCTGTTGCTTAAATTATTGATACAAAAGCGATTAATAACAACAGTAATTTTATAACCTTATTATAAAATTTTACTTCTTAATTGATCTTGAAGTCGATACAAATGCAAAATTTCTAAAATATAAATTCCTATATTTTTAAAAGTAACCGAAAACTTTTATAATGGAGGCAACAATATGCTTAATCCGTTATAAGGC
>NZ_MUGR01000013.1:0-12769 GCF_002217195.1 Flavobacterium aquidurense
TGTGTTCTTTTAAAGTTAAAAAGTTGTTAATTATGTATTGTTTTTAATTAAGATAGTATCAGTAAAATAGTACGTATGTTGGTAATTTTGGTGGCAACAATTTAACCTAAAAATAGTATGAAAATAAAATTACTAATGTTATTGCTGGTTTTTTCAGTAGGAAAAATGAGCGGGCAGGGACTTCCTTGCCGGACAACTGAAGAAAATGCAAAAGTGTATCGGGCTAACCCAAGTTCGTTTCAGGAAAAAAAAGATTTTGAAAATTTTACAAAGAACTTTACGGTTCAGCGTAAAAGCAAAACCGGAAAAACGGCAGCGCTTACTTACACCATTCCTGTAGTTTTTCACATTTATGGAGATGTTCAAAGTGGAAAAACAATTACATACGAAAAGATTGTAAACCACCTGGCGCAATTAAACGATGACTTTAACGGAAGAAATGCAGATTATCAAACCGTTGAACCTTTTTTTCAGGCAAGAAGAGGAACCATAAGTGTCGAATTTAAACTGGCCAAAAAAGATCCAAACGGAGGCTGTACAACCGGTGTCGTTTTTCATGCTGCTAAAAACGGTTACGGAAATGGTGGCGGTTATGACGACCAGATTGCTGCAGATGCCTGGGACAATACAAAATACATGAACGTTTACATTCAGAATGATTTGTATAAAGAAGGTATTTTTAATAATTCCGGAGTTGCGTGGTATCCAAATTCTGACATGACAGCAAACAATACGGCGCGTGTTGTTTTTAACGGTGCGTATCTTTATGATAACTCTTACAGCAAAGAATTTTCCGCAACCCTAACACATGAGTTTGGTCACTTCCTAAATCTAATTCACACTTTTGAAGGAGGCTGTACCGGAACGGATGAAATTGCTGATACACCACCGGAAGATGGGTTGCATACACTTGCTTGCACACCCGGAACAAATTGTAACGGAGATAAAGTAAACTTCGAAAACTACATGGGATATAATGGAGCGCAAGGCTGCTACAAAATGTACACTCAGGGACAAATCGACAGAATGTTGGCAGCGTTACAGCATCCTGCAAGAATTACACTTTGGCAGCCCCAAAATTTAATAGACACAGGAGTAAACGCAACAGAAAGCAGTTTAGTGGCGAGTGTAACCACATTAAAAGAAACAGTGGTAAATGATGGAGCTTTTGATACGCCAGCTGTTGTAACATTAAGCGCAGGCAAAACCTTTGCGTTGAGCTCGGGAACAATGACTGCCGGAACACATTTTACGCACACTTTTCCGGCAGGTATTACACCAGTAATTACAGTAAATTCAAGCGGGCAAGCAACAGTAACCCTTACAGGAAAAGCAGTTAATCATGCTATAGCGCAAAATACAACAGCCGGAATTACATTTTTGCCCGCAGCATTTACCGGAGGTACAACAGGTTTATCGTGTACTTCTTTATTTTTCAATTTAAAATTTACAGATCCGTACGGGATATTTTTTGTTGATATACCAAATATAAATATTTCTTCAGCTTTAACCTGGAAAGCATTTGACATCGCAAAAGGAGACGATACCTCATTTGGCGCCTGGCGTTATGTTGCAAATGCACTAAAAATCGAAACTTATGGCAAAAAGCTAGCTTGCGAAACCGGAACCAGAAATATTTCTTTACTGGGACAAAATGTAGCCGTAGGACCAGCAAGTAATATGACTGCTCCGGGTGCTTACCCTAATCAGTTAGATTTAAGAACGGCAACATATACCGCTTGGGATGGAAAATCCGGATATGTAGGTTTTGAATACCAAATCGAAGGACAAACTTGTTACGGATGGTTTAAAGTTGACGTTGCTGTGGGCGGAAATGCATTTACCATTTCTGAATATGCCTATAATACACAACCCAATGCACCAATTTATACCGGAATGTCAAATAAAACTGCGGTAACATTATCAGAAAGTGTTTTGTATGAAGCAGAAGTCAATGACGGTGGCGTTACCACAACCAGTGTGATTTCCTTATCGACTAATAATGCAACATTTACAAAAAGCACAGGAACCTTTACAGCAGGAACTGATTATACCGTAACCGGAGTTCCTGCGGGATTAACGGCGGTATTAACACTTCAGTCAAATAATAAAGTAGCGGTATCTTTTACAGGAAAAGCGACGGCACATCTTCCTGCCAATGATACTGCTGTTGTTGTCACCTTTAAAGACGCTGCAATCACAGGCGGAATTTCGACTCTCGATAGTACTTTCAAAACAATCAATTTGAAATTTGATGCACCTTACGGGATTTTCTATGTAAATAACCCTGATTATGTGGCTTCGGCAGCACAAACATGGCAGTATTTTGATTTAGCAATAGGAGATAATACAGAATATGGAGTTTGGCAATTTACGGCTGCAGCTTTAAAAATGGAGACTTATGGTAAAAGATTAGTAGGCCAGACAGGAACTAGAAATATCTCCTTAATTAGTCAGGGAACTTCAATTGGAGGATCAAGTAATTTTGTAACTCCCGGTGCTGCATATCCGGATCAGTTAGATTTAAGGACTGCAACTTATACAGCATGGGACAATCAAACCGGATATATAGGTTTCGAATATAAAAGCAGAGGACGTACTTGTTACGGTTGGATGCATGTAAAAGTAGAAGCAGGAGGAGTTGGTTATAGCGTTTTGGATTATGCGTATAATACAAAGCCTAACGAATCAATTTTGGCAGGATCTCACGCAACTACAACAGTTTTAGCTCCAACAAGTCTGACAGCTACTGCTAATAATACTACTTTAGAAGTGCAATTGGCATGGGTTAATAATGCTGTGAATACTACAAACATCACAATTGAAAGAGCAGGAGCTGATAATGTTTTTGCCGAGATAGTAACATTGCCAAGTACAGCGTTAACATATACAAATACAGGTTTAACTGCTGGAAATACTTATAAATATAGAGTTCGCGCAAAAGCAAATGCCATTTATTCGGCATATTCTAATGAAGTTTCTGCGACGATTACAGCCAATTCAGCTTATTGTACCACTCAGGCTGATAACAAATACGAATACATCAATTCAGTAACTATTGGAAGTTTTACTAATGCTTCCGGGAAAGATGCAGGTGGGTATACTGACTATACTTCTAAGGTAATAACGGTAGCACCTGGTGCGGTTACAAATGTAAGTCTTACGCCTGGTTTCTCAGGAGATGCCTATTTAGAATATTGGGGAATCTGGATCGATTATAATAAGAACAGCATTTTTGAAGATTCAGAAAAAGTAATTGGTGGAATTTCATCTAACGGAACTGCTACCGGAAGTTTTACTCCACTTGCTTTTACAGGATCTGCAAGGATGAGAATCGTAATGAAGTATTATTCAGCCCCATTGGCTTGCGGTAATATAGTGGATGGTGATGTAGAGGATTATACCGTAATTTCAGGAACCGTAACAACACCAAATCCGGTAACATTGGCAACGCCTGCTAATATTGGTAATGCGGGAGTATATGCGACAGGATTTTACGCCTCATGGAATACAGTTTCTAATGCTACAGGTTATGAAGTGCAATTGAATAATTCAACGACCGGCTGGACAACGTTTGGAACTTCGACAAACTATTATTTATGGATTCCAAAACAAGGAACGCAAACCGTTTACCAATTTAGAGTGAGAGCAAAAAACGCTACAGAATTTAGTGATTGGAGTGCTCCATTGACGATTGATTTACAAAACGGAAGCGCAGGAGCAGACCAAATCGATTCTACGAAGTCATTTGTAATGTATCCTAATCCGGCTTCAGAAGTAGTTAATTTTAGCTTTAAAAATCTAAATGCGGCAAGTATAAAAATAACTATTTATGATAGTACGGGAAATCTAGTTGACGTTTTACAAAACAATGTAACTTCATATCCTGTTAGTCAGCTTAGAAAAGGAGTTTATATCGTAGTGGCTACAGACGGAAGCTTTACTGAAAACAAAAAGTTGTTAATTAAATAATTATAGTTTGGTTATAAGAAAAAGGGGAAACGATTATCGTTTCCCCTTTTTTGTTTGATTAATAAATATCAAATTATACTAATCAAGTGTTGATAATGTGCCGTTAGGCACTAAATATTGCTAGAAAATATGTATTGTAAAAAATAGCGTGCCGTAGGTACGCAGTGGTATCATTTTGTTGTGTATCTACGGAAGTTGAATTATTTTACATCAATACCAAACGGATTATCAATACTGTGCATAGGAGTTGTAAACCATTTTGGACCTTCTGATGTCATATAAAAGTGATCTTCATGACGAATTCCAAATTGCCCCGGAATACAAATCATTGGTTCGTTACTTACCACCATTCCTTCTTGCAAAACTGTACTATTACCCCTTACAAGATAGGGATATTCGTGTATGTCTAATCCTGTTCCGTGACCAACACGATGAGGTAGTCCCGGAAGTTCATAATCAGGGCTTAAACCAGCTTCGGCAATTGTCTTTCGGGCTGCATCATCAACCGAGCCACATGTTGCTCCTAATTGTGCTGCATCAAAAGCTGCTTTTTGAGCTGCTTTCTCTAAATTCCAAATTTTTGTGTGTGCTTCAGTTGGAGTTCCGTATATATAAGTACGCGTAATATCCGATAAATAACCTTCTAGGCGGCAACCCGTATCAATTAATACAACATCATTTTCTTTTAAATCCTGCGGAATAGTAACACCATGCGGATATTGAGAATCATCGGCAAACAAAATAATACAGAAGTAAGAGCCTGAAGGAATTCCTGCTTTAATGTGGGCTTTATTTATAAAATCCGTTACAGTTTCAACTGTTATTCCGGGATGCAAAATGCGGGCAGCAGCGCGTTGCACCACCATTGTGATTTCTTTTGCCTGCTGAATAATAGCGATTTCATTTTTGGATTTTTGCATGCGACATCCTGCGGTAACAGGTTGTGCGTTTTCGAATTCATAAGCAGTATTGGCTTTTACTACACCATCAATTAAAAAATAACCGGCAGATTCGTCTAAAGCAATTTTACCGCTATTGATGTTTTTATTTTGAAGTATTTTACCAAATAAAGCATAAGGAGATTCATGTTCTTCCCAGCAATTAATTTCCCCGTCAATTTGTTTGTATTTATTAAAAGTGCCTTCTTCAAATTTAGGAACGATGTATTCTAAACTTCCATCTTCAAATAATAGTGCACCCACCATTCTTTCCGAAGCATTCCATTTAGTTCCTGTAAAATAATAGAGATTAGTTCCGGCATTTAAGTAAAGAGCCTTGAAACCAGCCGTTTTGATAATTGACACTGCTTTTTGAATACGCAGCAGGTATTCTTCCGGCTGAATGACTTTTACATTCAGTGTCATGTTTTGTATTTTTTCCAGTTCAGTATTTGCATTAGATCCGCCAACTCCAATAGTCATTTTCTATATTTTAAAGTTAATAATTCAAGTCAATTTTAGTTTCGGATTAAAATTAAGTAATTATTTTCGGATAGTGTTATTTTAACTTCAAGTAGATAAAATAGAATAATTTGATGGTAATATACTATCAAATTTAGAGAGATAATGCCTGTATTTTTAAAATTCAATTAAACCTTAAAAAATGAAAAGAATACAAAGTTTGTTAGTCGTGCTGTTTTTTGTTCTGACGCCGTATATAGGATCTGCGCAAACAACATCAGATTTACTTCAAAAGCTTACACAATTGTTTCCCAAAGCAGAAATTACCGTTATAGAAAACTTAGCAGGTTATTCAGAATCATATCAATTGATTTTAGACGAGCCGTTAGATCATAAAAATCCTCAAAAAGGAACATTCAAACATTATGTTTATCTCTCACATGTTGATTTTAATAAACCTATGGTTATTGAAACGCATGGTTATAATACCAATAATAGTAAGAGTGAAGTAAGTATATTGCTAAACGCAAATCAAATTGCGGTTGAATATCGTTTTTACGGAAAATCACGTCCGGAACCGCTTCCTTGGGAATATCTGACAAACGATCAGGCGATTGAAGATTATCATGCTATTGTGAGTAAACTGAAACAAATATATTCAGGAAAATGGATTTCAACCGGAATAAGTAAAGGAGGAGAAACGGCTTTGATTTATAAGTCAAAATATCCAAACGATGTCGATGTGGCGATGCCTTATGTGGCTCCGTTAATTAATACACAGGAAGATCCAAGAACAATAAATCATACAAAAACTGTTGGAACAGCAGAGTGCAGAGAAAAAATCACGGCATTTCAGAGAGCAGTTTTACAAAATAGAGAAGCAGTTTTAAAGGAGTTTGCGGATTATGCAGCAGCTAAAAAAATGACATTTACCGAAGTGCCATTTAATGAATCTTTAGAATATGCCGTTCTGGAATTTCCTTTTTCGTTTTGGCAATGGGGAGGAAAATGTGATGCAATTCCGCCAGTAACAGCCCTGCCAAAAGAATTATTCAATTATCTGAATGATGTTGTAGGTGTTAGAACTTACAATGACATAAATTATTTTAATTATCTGCCGTCCTATTATCAGCATTTAAGTGAGCTGGGGTATTATGGTTTTGATTTAACTCCCGTTGCCGATTTGCTGCAAGTTGTAAAAAGTTCCTCAAATGATCGATTTGCACCAAAAGGCGTTGAGATCAAATACCATCCTGCATATATTAAGAAAGTTCGAAAATATGTCGAAAACAAAGGAGATAAAATTTTGTATGTCTACGGAGGTTATGATACCTGGTTTTCTTGCGCTCCAACACCAAGCCCGAAACTGGATGCCTTAAAAATGGTTCTTCCAACCGGAAGTCACTCTACAAGAGTAAAAGATTTTCCTGAGAACGATAAAAAGCGAATCATGGAAACGTTAGCCCGATGGTTAGAAATAAAAGATCTCTCAGAAAAAAAATAAAACAGAATTTAGCAAAGTTATCCGTCACGAATTTACTTCGCCTGTTCGCCATCGCTCGGGTCACGGATCAGCACGAATTAATTTGTGAAAATTTGTGTGATTAGGGTTAAAATTAGATCAGCAGCTTTTGCGTCTTCAAATAATCCATCGCAAATTTACCTTCATTAAAGATCAAATCTAAAACACTTAGATTGTTGATAAATCCATGTTTGTCATCAAAAACCTGAGTGTATTTTTCGAATGTGTTAGGATCTTTTTTTCCATTTGCTAAAAACCTGAAATCGGAGATGTCTGTAGCCTCATGGAAATATTCGGTAGTTTTAGAAAACTCTAATTTCATTCGTAAACATTTGGTTACGATATCCAGCACCTCCATGTTTAAATCCATTAGAAAAGTATGTTGTTTCTCAAAAATTGGACGAATGTCGTCTTCGAAAAACTCAAAAAAGGGTGAACTTCTGTATCCGGCTTCCAATGATTTAAAATGTTGTTTTTGCCAGTCGAATTCATTCTCAATCAAAACATCTTTTGTTTTTTGATGTATTGTTTTTGAATGTTTAATAGGGATATTCAGTAGCTGAATTCCGTTTGGACTATAGATATAAGCACGGTTTCTATTGGTCTGTTTCTGAAAATTATCCTCCATTTCAAAAGTAATATTTTCAGATTGAGCCATAACTGCAAAGTGGCTAATTGACGGAAAATAGGTAGGAAGTAATAGGGAATTCATATTACATTGATTTTTGTGTTAAAAGTTTCAGGTTTCAGATTTCATGTTCGCAAAGAACCTGAAACTTGAAACCTGAGACAAAAAAAAACTATATTTTATGCTTTATTTTCTTTTCTCTTTCTCCAGAAATACTCACCTACAAAATAAGCGGCAAGAACAATCAGGAAATATTTAAAGTAAGATTGTGGCTGTCCTTCTCCATCAACAGTGGTAAAAACTCTGTCCCAACGGACTTTGTTAATACCTTTTCCGTTTGTGTCCCAGCTCATCCAGATAAAAACTGGTTTTCCTACGATATGATCTGCAGGAACGTAACCCCAATAGCGGCTGTCCTCAGAGTTATGACGGTTGTCTCCCATCATCCAGTAATAGTCTTGTTTGAAGGTGTAGCTGTTCGCTTGTTTTCCGTTTATTAAGAAATGTGAACCGTCTAACTGCAGCGTATTTCCTTCGTATTTTGTGATGATTTCTTTGTAAAATGGCAAAGATTCATTTGTTAGTGCAACCGTTTTTCCTGCTTGAGGAATATAAATTGGACCAAAATTATCCTGACTCCACTTGTTGATATGAGGGAATATCGCATTGTCATTTCCTTTGTCAATTTGTCTGATTACACCGCTGACACCAGGAGTGTTTTTAAAACGTTCAGCACTTGCTTCTGTCAGGGCTCTGAAGTAAATGGTATCTCTTGTTTGCTCATTTTTGAAATAGCCTCCGTCAGTGATGTCCAATTCTTTGATAAGAGATTGTAAATCGACAGGTGTTTTTCCGTCAAATGCTACGATATAAGAATATTGTGGTTTGGCGCGTTCCGGTAAGATTAATTTCTTTCCGTTGATAAAAACAAAACCGTCTACAATTGATAAACTGTCGCCAGGAATACCAACACATCTTTTTACATAATTTGATTTTTTATCAATCGGTTTGATGATTCCCGGCCTTCCTTTTGGCTCATAGAAATAATGAACGGTATCAACGGGCCAGTTGAAAACTACAATGTCTGATCGTTTTATTTTCTCGAAAGCAGGCAATCTGAAATAAGGTAATTGCGGCCAGCTTAAGTATGATTTTCTTTTTAAGAATGGTATGGTATCGTGAACCATTGGTAATGCTATGGTTGTCATCGGTACACGAGGGCCATAATTGACTTTACTTACAAACAAAAAGTCACCGACCAATAATGATTTTTCTAACGATGAGGTCGGAATTGTATAAGGTTGTACCACATAAGTATGTACTAAGGTTGCTACGATAATAGCAAAAAGTAATGAACTTATAGTGTCTGCGGTTTTGTTTTGCGGTCTTAATTCTCTGTTGGCATTATACTCTAATTTCTGAGTATAATTAACGTAATAGATATAAAATCCAAAAGTAAAAATCCCTAATAATGTATCTAAAGTAGATTTTTTGCCAAATGTTCTTAGGGTTTCTACCCAAACAACAGGAAACATAATCAGGTTAATAATAGGAATGAAAAGTAGTAAAGTCCACCAGGTTGGGCGGCTGATTATTTTCATTAAAATTATGGAGTTGTAAACGGGAATTGCAGCTTCCCAGCTTTTTCTTCCGGCTGCCTGATACAATTTCCAGGTTCCCAGAAAGTGAATCACTTGTACGGCTAAGAAAAATACAAACCAAAGATATAGAGTCATAATATTTTATTTAAAGTTTCAAGTTTTAAGGCTTTTTTAGTTTCGGCCTTAAAATTTCAATCTGTTATTTTAAGTTTAATACATCTTTCATGCTGTAAATCCCTGTTTTACCAGCAAGCCATTCGGCAGCAATTACAGCTCCCAGAGCAAAACCTTCGCGGTTATGGGCAGTATGTTTTAATTCGATGCTGTCGACAATTGAGTCGTAAGTTACGGTATGAGTTCCCGGAACATCGCCAATTCTTTTGGCTTCAATATGAATTTGATTTGCTTTTGCCTCTTCTAAAGTCCAATCAGCATAGTTGCTGTTTTCAATAACCCCTTTGGCTAACGAAATAGCTGTTCCGCTTGGAGCATCTAATTTTTGAGTATGATGAATTTCTTCCATTGTAACTTTGTAAGAAGAATCAAATTGTGCCATGATTTTGGCTAAATATTCATTCAATTCGAAGAAAATATTAACTCCCAGGCTAAAATTAGAACTTGATATAAAACCACCTTGTTTTTCGTTACAAAGTGCTATCATTTCGTCATAATGCTCCAGCCATCCTGTTGTTCCTGAAACTACAGGCACATTGTTGTTAAAACAGCTTGAGATATTGCTTACTGCAGCGGTTGGAACGCTAAAGTCAATTGCAACGTCAGCAGTTGAAAGTCCGTCATATGTATTGAATTCGTCTTTCTTTAAAACTATTTCGTGACCTCTTTCTAAAGCAATTCGTTCGATTACTTTACCCATTTTTCCGTATCCTAAAAGCGCAATTTTCATTTTATATATTTTTTGAGTTTAAATAACAAAAGCTATTTAAAAGTGGTAATTAAAAGTTAGTCCAACATTTGGTCGAAAAGTTATATCGTTTGGATATACTTCCGGACGCATTGATAATCTTTCGTTTACATTGAATTGAATCAAAGCGGCGTCAACATTGGCGTCTATAATGTTTAGGGCATAAAAAGCAACAACAAATAAAGCGGATAAATCCCTGTTTCGCTGATAGAATTTCTGACCTGCAACAAGTCTGCTTTCATCCAGAAACTGATAGTTATCGTCGTTATAACCTTCTAATCTTCGTTTGTAGGCATCGCGATAATCGTGGTATTTTTTATTGTTGTCAATATAAAAATACAAACTCGTACCAATTGCTCCGTAAACTAAAGGTATTTTCCAGTATTTTTTGTTGTATGCCTGACCCAAACCTGGTAAGATCGCCGAGTAAAAGGCTGCTTTTGCTGGTGTAAGCGGGTCTATTTCTTGTAACTTGCTAGTGTCTTTAACAGCTAAAACCGTTTCTGTTTTTACCTGGGCAAAAACAGAAACGGTTCCTATGAGAAAGAACAATAGACTTATGGGGACAATCTTATTCACTATCCGTTTATTAATTTTATAATTCTATTAAAGTCAGCTTCAGAATTAAAAGGAATTGTAATTTTTCCTTTTCCGTTGCCGGCGACTTTTACATCAACTTTCGCACCAAAATAATCATTGAATACACTTTTTTTCTCTTCCAGAATTTCAAAAGACGATTCGGCTTTTGCTTTTCCTTCCGGTTTTGGTTTTAAGCTTTCATGATAATTTTTCACAAGGCTTTCTGTTTCACGAACAGATAAGTTCTGGCTTACTATTTTTTGGTAGATATCAGTCTGAACATCTAAATCTTCAATATTGATAATGGCTCTACCGTGACCCATACTGATAAAACCATCACGAATACCAGTCTGAATAATTGGATCAAGTTTTAAAAGGCGTAAATAATTGGCAATTGTAGAACGTTTTTTTCCGACACGCTCGCTCATTTGTTCCTGAGTCAATTGAATTTCGTCAATCAAACGTTGGTACGAAAGTGCGATCTCAATTGGATCTAAGTCATGGCGCTGAATATTTTCAACCAAAGCCATAACCAATGATTCATTGTCATTTGCAATACGAATGTACGCCGGAACATGAGTTAAACCTACCAATGTTGAAGCACGCAAACGACGTTCTCCGGAAATTAACTGGTATTTGTTGAACTCTAATTTTCGAACAGTAATAGGTTGAATCACGCCAAGTTCTTTAATAGAAGTCGCTAATTCGCGTAACGATTCTTCATTAAAATTGCTTCTTGGCTGAAACGGATTTATTTCGATAGCACTTATTTCAAGCTCAATGATGTTTCCAACAACTTTGTCAGCATTTTTGTCTTCTACTGATGTAATGTCATTTTCCGGATCTTTTAATAATGCTGATAATCCTCGTCCTAAGGCTTGTTTTTTAATTGCTTTTGTCATAAAAACTATTTGCTGTTTTTCTTTATAATTTCTTGCGCTAAATGAATGTAATTTACCGCTCCTTTGCTTGTTGCGTCATAGTTAATGATGCTTTCTCCAAAACTTGGGGCTTCACTTAATTTTACATTTCGCTGAATAACGGTTTCAAAAACCATATCGTTAAAGTGTTTTTGAACCTCTTCGACAACCTGATTCGATAAACGTAATCTTGAATCGTACATGGTTAGTAACAATCCTTCGATATCAAGATCCGGGTTGTGTATTTTTTGAATGCTTTTGATAGTGTTCAGTAATTTTCCTAATCCTTCAAGTGCAAAATATTCGCATTGAATAGGAATTACTACTGAATCAGCAGCTGTTAAAGCATTCAGGGTTAATAAGCCCAGTGAAGGTGCACAATCGATAATGATATAATCATATTCGTCTTTTACACTTTCTAATGCTTTTTTAAGCATATATTCTCTGTTTTCTTTGTCAACCAATTCAATTTCGATGGCAACAAGATCAATGTGAGCCGGGATCACATCAACATTTACAGCTGAACATTTTATAATGGTTTCTTTTGGAGTGTTGCTGTGTTCAAGTATCTGGTAGGTACCAATCTCAACAGATTCTACATCAATTCCAAGGCCAGATGTGGCATTGGCTTGAGGATCAGCATCAATCAATAATACTTTTTTTTCTAAAACACCCAATGAGGCCGCAAGATTTACCGATGTAGTAGTTTTTCCAACGCCTCCTTTTTGATTAGCAATCGCAATGATTTTGCCCATTTATTTTCTGAATTTTGAACCGTAAAAATACAATTATTTATGGTTTCTGAAAATCTATTTTGTTAACATTTGATAAAGTTGCATTAATCGTGGTATGGTGCGTGTTTTGAAGAATTTTATTTCTCTTACGGATGAAAAGACTAAAGGAATTTCGTGCTGTTTTATTGTTGTTTTCGATCAGAAAGCACCAAAATTGCGTTTGGATCCTTAAAAAGAGATCTAAATGTTAAATTAAGATTATTTTTTAAATTGTTTTGGATAAGCAAAAAATAGTTCTATCTTTGCACCCGCTTACGGGGTGTAGCGTAGCCCGGTTATCGCGCCTGCTTTGGGAGCAGGAGGCCGCAGGTTCGAATCCTGCCACCCCGACAAAAGTCTTTTCATCTTCTTGAAAAGACTTTTTTTTTGCTTTATACTTAAGATTTTTGCTTGATAATTAAGAAGATATAGTGGATCAAACGCAAAGCTTG